>VBPR01000024.1:2043-20731 GCA_005877345.1 Nitrososphaerota archaeon | reverse complement strand
ATTCTTCCGGAGTCAATAATGTACGTACCAAGTTACATGTTAGCTGCCATTCGAACCGCAGAATTGGAAAGATATCTTATCAACAGGTTTGGTGAGAGATGGTGGAATGATCCAGTTGCTGGTAAGAAAGTTAGAGAAATAATGTCTAAAGGAGGGACGATAAATTTGAACGAATTCTCCAGACTTGATCAGAATATCTTTATGAAGGAGATAACTTCCCGTTAATCAACTAAAATATTATAGGAGAACAGGAGAATAATTTTTGGTCGGAAGTTCCAAGAGGGCTGTTTATGCTGCTTTATTTGGTAACTTGGGAATATCAATTGCTAAATTAATTGCTGCGTTTCTCACTAATAGTAGCGCTATGTGGTCAGAAACATATCATTCTTTTTCTGATACTTTTAACCAGGTATTGCTGCTGATTGGAATCAAAACAAGCTCAAGAGTACCTACTGAAAGACATCCATTTGGATATGGAAAGGAACAATTTTTCTGGTCATTTATTGTTGCAACTCTATTATTTGGCATTTCAGGGATTTTATCTTTTGAAAAGGGATTTACATCAATTTTTGATCCTGTACATCAAATTGTAAATGCCGATGTCAGTTACATAATACTCTTAATATCGGCCGTTTTTGAAGGTAACGCTTTGCGCATTGCTTTCAAATTGTTTAAGGATACCATTGAAGCAAGAGGAGAAAAAGTAAGTTTGCACAAGCTGTTTAGAGAATTTCAAGAGAGTAAAGACCCCACTATTCTAACCGTCATAGTTGAGGATTCAGCGGCTCTACTGGGAATAGCTATAGCTGCAATAGGAATCTATCTATCTGAACTTACTAACAACATGATGTATGACGCGTACAGTTCGATAGCAATAGGTGCCGTTCTAATGTTATTTGCGTTCTTTTTGGCAAAAGAAAATAGAGCTCTTCTTATTGGCGAAGCAATGTCTAAGAAAGATCACACTAAAATTATAGAATCAGTCTTAAAGATTCCTGAATTAAATAGAGTAATTACACTTAGAACAATGCATTTTGGTCCCAATGATGTCCTAGTTGCAATGGAAGTAAGTCTCATAGATAACATTAATACCGATCAAATAGAACAAGTGATAGATACAATTGAAGAACGTATTAAGTCCGTTATTGATGTGAGAACATCATCCAAGATTTATGTAGAAGTGGAAAGAGACAGCTGTCCCGTAAACTCTAAAAAACAACAAGACCGCAAGATGAATGAATAAAGTCATTAATTCTATTTAGGTATCTAAGCTGTTATGGAAATGCATTATTTGTCTTTGTTAATAAAATTAATTATTCGATTCTAGATAGATCTTAGTTCCAAATTGGTGCTTTCATGTGACTTGTGATCACTGTCATGTTTATGAGTTACATCCTCCACTCGTTGGCATTCATTGCAAATCCATGAAATGTGCTCCTTGCAATGATTGCACATCGAGAAAGGCAGCAAGATCTTCCCACATGACCTACACGATCCTTTGTTAAACATCCCATTTTACACCTCTTTGTAATTATTATATTATATCTCGATGTATCATATAAATTCTACACCTTTTTTACAGAATTTTTTATGAAGGATTCTAGATTATTGAAGTTATCACATCAGAGGAAAATAACAAATTTGTCCTATTGTATAACCTGATTATTCTTTATCTACGAATTCATTAGCGTTAGGTGGTTCTGGATTCAAACCCTTTCTCTTCCTAATATCATTTACAAGTGTTTGTGATATTGATTGCGGCACAACTTGCCAAGTCTTAAAATAAGTATTCCATAACGCCTTGCCGGCAGTTCCACCTCGCATTACTTCAGACAAGTCAAATGTCTCTGATGCAGGAACTTCACCTTGTATAATGTTAATTACACCTTTTTGTTCTACGCTCAATAGTTTTCCACGCTTTCCTGATAAGATTCCTGCTACTGTTCCGATTTGTTCTTGCGGACATTTTATTTCCATACCAAGAATCGGTTCTAACAATGCTGGATTCGCCAAGAGCATTGATCCCAGCATGGATCGCCTGGTGGCTGGCATTAGTTGTGCCAGGCCACGGTGAGCGGGGTCTTCATGTGGTACAAAATGGTGCAGAACAAATTTTACTCCACGAAGCGTTTCATGAGCAATCGGACCTGAATGTACTACATCATCAAAACCAGACCTTATGGAATCCATCGATTCCTGTATAAATTGAACACCCTTGGTTTCATCTACAAGCACGTTGCCACTGATATCAACAGCAGAAACATTCTTTGCTTCATTTGCACTCCAACCTTTTTCCCTTAGCATTTTTGCCATTTGTTTTCTATCCAAATCCTCATGGATATGGCCATTCTTTATTAATTCAATAATATCTTCTCCTAACGGTTCAACTCTCATGAAAATCTTATTGTGTTTATTTGGAGATTTACTCATAATAGGACCAGCATTATTGCGTATGGTTTCACGATAATTGATAAGAGGTTGAGTAGTAGTAATTTCCAAACCAGTTTCAAGTATTAGAGATGTAGCGATCTCAAGGTGTAGCACTCCCATACCAGATAGTAATGTTTCACCAGTTTCTTCGTTGATTTTTACAATTAGGTTTGGATCTTCAACAGTTATTCTTCTTAATGCCTCAACCAATTTTGGCAGATCTTTGGGATGTTTTGGTTCTATCGCGATAGTAACAACAGGTTCTGAAACATATTTTATCGATTCAAATGCAGGTACATTTTTAACCGATGAAAATGTCTCTCCCGCAATTGCATGATCTATTCCAAGTAAAGCGGGTATATTTCCTGCAGGAAGCATGTTTACTAGTTCACGAGTGTTACCCATGTAGATATTTACCGATTGAACTTTACCCGTTCTTTTTCCGTCAATTAGATAGACTTCATCTCCATCTTTTATCGTACCAGAAAACAATCTACCAGTAGCTATCCTGCCCGCTTGAGGGTCCACATTAATTGTAGTAACCATCATTAGAATTGGTCCCTTATCATCACATGATACGAGAGATTTTCCAATGTCAGAATCAAGATCCCCTGGCCAAATTTTCGGTATTCTGTAGCGCTGCGCTACATGGGGTGGTGGATGATGCTGGACGACCATTCCAAGTACTGCCTCATGCAAAGGAGCTTTTTCTGATAGGCTTCTTATCAAAGATTGATCGTCAGAGTTGTACGCGTCATAGACATCTTTAAAGCCAACTCCATTTTTTTGAGCTATATTATAGTTAAATCCCCATCTATCCTTAGCCGAACCAAAGGCTACGCTATTTCCTTGAATACTTACCTTCCATTTTTCTCTTAGTTCTGGTTCAGCATAAATATCGACTAGCTTGTTGAATTCTGCAATAATGTTTGAAAGCCATTTTTGCATGGCTGGTGCATCTAATCTTAGCTCTTTGACGAGTCTATCAATTTTGTTTATATAAAGTACTGGTCTCACACGCTCTTCAAGAGCTTGCCGGGTTACAGTTTCTGTTTGAGTCATTATTCCTTCAACAGAATCTGAGACTACAACGACACCATCAATCGCCCTTAGAGCTCGAGTAACTCTTCCAGTGAAATCGATATGTCCAGGAGTATCAATCATATTAATCACGTATTCTTTTCCATCGATTTCATAATACAGGGTTACATTGGCTCCCCTAATTGTCATCTGTCTATTTTGCTCTAGTTTCATTGAATCTAGTGCCAGAGCCTGACCGGCAACTGAAGGAGAAATTATTCCTGATGCAGCCAATAAGCTATCACTCATCGTAGTTTTGCCGTGATCTACGTGAGCAATCACACCGAAATTACGTATTTGATCCTTATTTCCGATAATTCTTAATATGTCCTGTGTAGACTTGAATTTTGGCATCTTACAAACCACAAAAAATCTATGCAGGATTATTAAATCTTCCTTAATTTACTAAGAGACTGGATCAAATTGAACGGAAATATAAGTCACGGTTGAGAACCACAGATAGAAACTTGCTGATATATAATATATTGTTGCCTGTAACTTCACAAATTCTTATTTATTGACTCCAATTCTGTAAAATAAAAATATTGTCAGAATAATCACTTTCTTATGAAACATGTAACACTGGGACACACCCCTGATGCGGACGATGCTTTTATGTTTTATGGCATTGCCTCCGGTAACATTAAGTCGCCATATCTCCAAATAGAACATGTTATTGAAGATATTGAGAAGCTAAACAAGCGTGCAATTAATCATGAATTAGACGTCACTGCGATTTCAGCTCACGCTTATGCATTCATTAAAGATTACGTCATTTTGAACAGTGGTGGAAGTTTCGGGATCAATTATGGTCCTATTGTGATTTCAAAAAAGAATATCGAATTGAAACAGTTGCATAAGTATAAGATCGGAATTCCAGGAAAAATGACATCTGCAAATTTACTGCTAAATCTGGCCATAGGAAATTTCAATGGTGTTGAAATCATCTTTAATGAAATACCAAAGCATGTTTCATCTGGCCTGGTAGATGCTGGCCTAATTATTCATGAAGCACAAATTTCACTTACAGATGAATTCCAGAAAATATTGGACCTTGGACAATGGTGGCACAATCTTACCAATGGCATGCCTGTTCCCCTTGGAATCAACGTTATAAGTAAACGTTCCCTAACGATTAAGGAAATAATTGAGTTTGATGAGCTATTCAAGAGTTCTATAGAATACGGGCTTAAAAATATAGATGATGCATTAGAATATTCGATGCAATTTGGTAGAGGAAATCCCAAATCGCTAATTGAAAAATTTGTCAAGATGTATGTAAATGATCTTACTATCAATATGGATCAAGTAGGAAAGGATTCTATAATAACTATGCTACAAAAGGCTAAGAGTAGCAATATTCTCTCATATGATGAATTGTTATTTGTAGATAGTAACAGTCAAAAAATTCAACAATATCACTAGTCACTTATAGTCATTTAGAACGTTATAAAATATTGAAAAATGTGTCTCTTTGTAAGGGAATATATTTTGCATCTTTAATCAGTGAAACTAATTCCTGAATTGTGGTCCCTGTGATCTTCCCCGCAGCCTTAAAAATTTCTTCTGAAAAGGCGGTACCAACAAGGTCATTCCCTCCATATGATAGTGCAACTTGAGCTAATTTTTTTCCTAGTGCAACCCAATATACTGAAATATTTTTCATCGCATTAGCCAGCATGAGTCTTGATAAAGCAATTACTTTCATATCATATATTGAAGAACTTTCATTTTCAATTAGTCCTTTTTGTTCAAGTTCTGTATTGTCCAAGCTAAACTTCAATGGTATGAATGTAATAAAACCTCCCGTTTTCTTTTGTAATTCGCGTACTTTAATTAAATGATCTATAACATGTTGTGGTTTTTCTATATGACCAAATAGCATGGTACAATTTGATCGTATTCCCATCTCATGTGCGATTCCTGCAGTCTTTAGCCATTCATCCCCAGAACATTTGCCCCTCACGATAATATCCCTTACGTCTTTACTGAATATTTCTGCCCCTCCTCCAGGTAAGGCATCAAGTCCTGCGTCTTTTAATCTAGAGAGTACTTCTTTTACTGAATTTCTCGTAATATGAGAAATAAAGTGAATTTCGGCTGGTGTAAGTGCTTTAACTGTGACTGATGGAAATTCTTTCTTAATTTCCCTTATCATCTTTTCATAATAGTCAAGTCCTAATTTTGGATGGAAGCCCCCGACGATATGAAGTTCTGTTGCCTTCATTTCGTTTATCGCTATTTTCGCTCTTGTCAGTATCTGTTCGAGTGTCAGTGTATATGAATCAGATTCAGTTCCTTTTCTGTAAAAAGCACAAAGCGGACAACTTGCCGCACAAATATTTGTATAGTTCAGATAGTATGAAGCAACAAATGTTATTATGTTACCAGTTAGTTTTTTTTTTATCAAATTTGCTGCGGCGCCCAAAACGAAGACATTTTCATTATTAATTAATTCTAGACCATCATTGAATGATAATTCTTCACCATCAATAACTTTCTCTAGAGCGTTTGAACTACCTGCAATACTTTGTAACAAATTGTTTAGATGATGTCCATATCGGCTATAAAATCTTCACCTTTTTGACAACGTTTGTAAAGAATAAATATCGTTGGCATTCGTCATGAATTAGTTCATGAGCTTCTTTGTACAAGAGTTGATCCAGAAATCTGATATAAGTGATATTCTTGATCAAGTGTTGCATGGAAAAAGGCTTGCGTTAAACGATTGTATCCGTTTATTAAGATCTGACAATCCCTATGCTCTAGGAATCATTGGAAATATATTAAGAGAAAAGATATTTGGTAAAGTTGCGACGTTCGTAAACAACATTATTCTAAATTATACTAACGTATGCATAACATATTGCAAGTTCTGTGCTTTTTACAGAGCTCCTGGAGATTCTGAGGGATATACATTATCTGTAGATGATGTTGTAAAAAGGGTCGCAAAAGCAAGGGATCAATTCGGAATAAGTCAGGTCTTGATGCAAGGCGGTCACAATCCAGATCTGAGGATAGAGTATTACGAAGAAGCTTTCAAAACAATAAAGGAGAAATGTCCTGACGTTGCTATTCATGGACTTTCAGCCTCTGAAATTGATACTATTTCCAAGGTAGAAAGAAGCAACACGAAGGAAGTACTCTCTAGATTGAAAGAAGCAGGCTTGGACACATTGCCTGGTGCTGGCGCTGAAATTCTTGATGATGATGTAAAATCAAGAATTAGTCCCTTGAAAATAAAAAGTGATGAATGGCTAAATATCATGAAGCAGGCCCACGAACTGGGCATTAAATCTTCGGCTACGATGATGTACGGTACAGGGGAAGATTACGAACAACGTGGGAGACACTTGGTAAAGATTGCAGAATTACAGGAAAAGACAGGCGGCTTCATGTCTTTTATTCCATGGAGCTTTGAACCAAATAATACAAAAATGCAAGCAGAAGGGATGATAAAATATCCTTCAGGTGGACTAGAATTACTAAAAATGATTGCAATATCTAGGATTGTTTTTTCAGGACTTATCGATCATCTCCAGTCTTCATGGCTTACAAATGGTATAGGAATGGCTCAACTTGCATTAACTTATGGCGCAGATGATTTTGGAGGCACCTTAATTGGTGAAGAAGTAGTTAGTGCAACTGGAGCAAGATCTACAGAATTAACGTCGGATAAAATTATTACAGCAATTAAACAAATTGGGTTCCAGGCCCATGAACGTAATAATTTCTACGATACCATTCGAGTTCATTAGGTAAAACATTGGATGAAACTAATTCTAATTAATAAGGTCGAGAGGCAACTTACAGTTTTGTCTCATAACACGCAAAAATATTGGAATTATATTTTTGAACGGCTCCGAATACTTATTATCAATCGGATTGAAAAACACGTGATTACCTTACAATGATATAGATTGTTTGAGATAAACAATATAATTTTCTTAAAAATATACTACTTTTCTATCGAATTTCTTTTAATTAGAGTCGAAAATCAACAAGTACCTTTAAATGTCTATTATGAGAAAAACTATTAACATGCCAGCTGGCATTGACGATCTTGCTATATACGTTCCAAAACTTTACCTCGACTACAAAGATTTTGCTCAAGCAAGAGGAATTGATCCCCAAAAGCTACAACATGGTATAGGAATAAAAAAGATGGCAATGGTGGACACAAATCAGGATGCAGCTTGTATGGCATCAAATGCATGTCTTGAGCTAATGAAAAAGAACAACTTACATCCGGATGATATCGGTAGGGTGTATGTAGCAACTGAATCAAGTATTGACGAATCAAAAGCATTAAATTCATTTGTTATAGGTATGTTGGAGCAAGTATACGGTGACAGTTCTTTTGAGCATGCGGGAGGAATCGAATGTAAATTTGCCTGTGTGAGTGGATCTTATGCAATTTATGACAACACGAATTGGATTAGAGCGGAAGAAAATAATGATAAGGCTGCTATTGTAGTTGTAACCGACATAGCCAAATACGATGTTGGATCGGCAGGAGAGTATACACAGGGAGCAGGAGCAGTCGCACTTCTAATAAAGGAAGAACCCAGATTGTTAGCACTGGATCCAAAAGTCACGTCAACTATAATCAAGAATGAATATGATTTCTATAGGCCATTTGGAAAGGAGACACCACTTGTAAATGGGTTATATTCCAATTTATTATATTTAATACAAGTTAGAAAGGCTTTCGATAGCTATAAGGAGAAGGCAATGAGAACAGGATTGATTCATCTTAAGGATGGGGAATCTATAACAGATTACATAGATTTGTTTACAGTGCATTTACCATATAGAAGAATGGGAGAAAAGGCACTTGCATATTTGCTAAGACATGAGTGGAGAACACTTCCGCGATGGCAACATGTCATTAAAGAGATAGGATTCCATGAACCCGTTCCAAATGATAGTCGAGGTACTATAGAGTCTATTTTAGCAGATAAGGAATTTATGAAGGCAGATGAACAATTCAGAAAAGCATTCATGCAAACCTCATTTTACAATGAGGTTTATGAGCAAAAGATGGCAAGCTCTCTCGAAGCTTCTAACATCATAGGAAACTTGTACACAGCGTCAATGTATATGGGATTTAGGAGTTTACTTGAATATGAATTTAAAAAACATCATGACATCGAAGGCTGCAGAGTCGGATTTGGATCATATGGAAGTGGTAGCAGTGCAATGGTTTTCAGTGGAGTTATTCAACCAAGTTATCAGGAAATAGTAAAGAATATGAATCTTGAAGAGGAAATTGGATTTCGTAAGAAATTATCTATGGAAGAGTATCAAATTTTACGTGAAAATCAAAGAAATTTGAATGACTCCTATGCAAGGGCCAAGAACGAGTTTATTTTGGTTAAGATTGGTGGCTCTACTGCGGATAAAGCTGGGTTTAGAGAATATTGTTACTGTAATTAAGGTACAACCTTAAAAACCATTTTTTCCTGCTTTAGAAAATCCAAGAGTTTTCTTGAATGTTTTTCATTTTCTAGTTCTAAACTTAGGTATACTCCAGCAGAACCTGCTGCAACATTGGAACTCAGACGATCATGCTCAACCTGGACAATATTGACGCTAAGCTCCGCTATCTTATCGACAACACTTTTTAGGGCCCCTGGTTTGTCAGGCAATTGGATAAATATTTTAACTAGTCTTCCCATTTGCATTAATCCTTTTGAAACTATTTGACCTAATAGATACATGTCTATATTGCCTCCAGAAAGAATTGAAATTATCTTTTGACTATTTTTTATTTTACCATTAGAAAGAACATAAGCTAGACTTGCTGCCCCGGCAGGTTCAACTACAACCTTTTCCCTTTCCATAAGCATAAACATAGTCTCTACAATAGAAACATCATCTATAGTAACAACATCGTCCAAATATTTTGAACAAATTTCAAACGTAAGCTCACCCGGAGACTTGACTGAAATACCATCAGCAATCGAAAATCCACCTTTAATATGACATAGATTTCCTTCATCAATCGATTTTTTCATCGCAGGAAATTCGTTAGATTCAACTCCTATAATCTTGACATTAGGTCTTCTAGTCTTAATGGCAATAGATACGCCTGATGCAAGCCCACCACCGCCAAGCGGTATGTAGATCTTGTCAATATCGTTCAAATCTTCCATTAATTCCAAGCCTACAGTCCCCTGTCCCGCTATAACAATTGGATCATCAAATGCGTGAATAATTGAATATCCGTTTTCTCTTGACATTGAATCAGCTGTTTTCCATGATTCCTCATATGTGCCTCCAGAAAGAATTACATTTACGCCATAAGAACGCGTAGCGGCGACTTTTGCGGGAGAGGCATTTTTTGGCATTACAATATTGCATTTGATATTTCTCTTGTGCGCAGCATAAGCAACTCCTTGGGCATGATTACCTGCAGAAGCTGCAATAACTCCAGATTTGCATTGGTAGTTTGTAAGCGAATTAATTTTCGAGTATGCTCCCCTAACTTTAAAAGAACCCGTTTTTTGAAATGATTCAAATTTTAAGAAGATGTTTGTTCTTGCAGTAGTTGAAAATGTGTTTGATTTTGATAATGGCGTCTTTTTTACATCTGCTTTGTCCATTAATTTCTGCGCTCTGAACATATCTTCTATTGACGGAATTTTGTCTTTCACATACATCTTGCCAAGATTGTTCAACGAATAACCCTTATTCAACCAATTTTATGAATTTTGTTCTATTGTACCATAAATTGAGAAGTTATCAGCGTTGTCTGCTTAGTACTGAGTCAATTTCTTTGAAAAGTTCAGATATCTTTTTCTTTGTAGGAGATTTCATGCGCTCGATATTTACTGATTTGTTTGAATTTTTTCGTTTCGTGTCAACCTTAGTCTCGATATCAAAATAGACTATGATTCCTTCCTCGCCCTGCATAAGCCTATTGTAATCAATCAAAGTTGGAGAGATCTGATATAACTTTATGATCAAGTTATCTAGCCCCAAGATTAAGGAATTCTTCTTTTTCTCCGCTCCATCCAATTCTGGATATAATCTTTCAACGTTTTTTATTTTGTCTTCTAGCCTGACAATTAATTCTTGATTTTGGAGTAACCTTTCAAACAAATCTTCAAATTCTAACTCATCAAGTGCCATGTTTTTTAATTCTTGTTTTATAGCATTGTTACCAATATTTGCTGCTGATTCCAATAATGTAGAATTCTTAACTGAAATATCAAATAATTCCCTTTGTATCTGTATAACTTGTTTATCTGGTTTATAGTATGGTAAAACATTGAACTGTATTCCAAAGTATCCTCTAATGGCATAATTATCCAGAATAGTAGAAATTTGACAATAGATTCGATTTGATTCCCCTGTAGTTTCCTGTATATTGCTTACTTCCCAGTTTTTCAGATTTTTTAGAAAAGATTGGTAAAATCCAATTACAGACTCAGGATCAAAAGTAGTAGATTTTGTAATTGTGCCATCTTGAAGCATTACGTCAACCTCTCTTGTGGTAAGGTGTGGTTTCATACTTTCTAAGTAAATATTCTCAATATCAGCATAGTATCCATTTAACTTCTTACTAAAATCATCATTTTCGTTATTTGGGATTCTCATAAAAAATAGATATCTTTACTGAAGATAAACTTAGTCCTAATTAGTCTTTCTTTCAATATTCAATTTAATGCAGGCGGCAAAATTCTAAATTACCGGAAATCAATTTGTATAACAATTTTTCATTACTTAATAATGTCTGAAATTGGTTTAGTAGAAATATTCAATATGGGAGAAGCGGTCGCATTAATCGGTACACTGTTTGTAATCCTATATTTCTCCAGAAAACAAGCACAGAGCCTGTCAGTAGACATAGAAACTAAGGTTCTAAATGATTTGGCGGAAAGAATGCACACACAAGTCGAGATCTTAATTGGGCGGCCTGAACTGACAAAGGTTTTAAGTAAGGTAGATGCGGAGTCACCAGAATTAGCATATGCTTACGATATTCTATTTACGTTTGCGCACGCATTTCATATGCGTCAGAGAAAAGTATTAAACGACAATGAGTGGACTGGTTGGGTTCGATGGTATAAAAGTGCATTCAAGCAAGGAGCATTAAAGGAAATATGGCAAAAGACTATTGAAATGGAAAAATGGTTTGATCCGGCTTTCCATGATTTCATAAATAGAGAAATTGTTTCTGTGACTCATTCGGATCGAACTGAATAACAGAGATAGTAGATAGATTCTTTGTTAGAATCCTGGTTATGCATATAGCGGGTGATATTCTCCATATTAGTGTAATTTCCGTAATAGTGTAACAATTTGTTTCATTGATGATCAATAGAAGGAAGCAGGAGTATTGGAGGAGTGGATAAAATTTTTTAAGTCTAGGCCATTTGTCGCCGTATTTCTCGTCGAATATTTTACTAAACAGGTAAAATAAAATGTCCTTTCAAATAGGTAACGAAAATGCTTGAGCAAAAAAATAAACATAAAAAAAGGTATAAACATAAATCAGTTATTACAGATATTCCAAAAGACGCAAACGCAGATTTAGACAAACTGAATCCACTCACTGATGAATTCAAACGTATAAGAAAAACTCGACTTTGTTCTTGTTGTTTTGAAATGGCTACGAAAATGGTTTCATACGACTATAATGGTTTCCAATTAATTGAAAAGTACTGTGACAAACACGTCGTAAAGTATGGTCCTGGTCCAGTATCAGTATCAGTTTCTGAACATCAGGTCAAGTAGTGATGAGCCAATCCATTTATTTAATACCAAACTTTAGATACAGTTAGTATTAAAAATGTCCAGCACATTTGAAATAAATCCCGATTGGATCCGACAAAAAAAGATTGACTTTTCCAAACTAGAGCCAGACTTTATGCCAGGTTTCCAGAAGGAAATAGAGTGTTATAAAAAAGCCATAATACATAACGGACGTGATTCAGCTACTGGAAAATAGTCAAGGAGTCAACGTGGCCAAGAGATCAGCAATTAAAGAAAAATTATAAATCCTCTAACTCTAACCTTAGCACTTGTCGAAGGAGCTTAAAGTATTACTAAAGGAAATAAAGAATCCGAATTTAAGTGAATCAACGAGTGGCGAAGATTAAAAGACAAAAGAATAATAAAATCACAAGCGATATTAGAATTTTCTATATAGACTAATGTAACTTAAGTGAACATGGTTCCTTAACTTTGTCACAAGCTAGAAGTATAGGGAATGGAGCCGATATAAAGAAATAAGGTTCTCGTTGGTTCTACTTTATAAACAGATTGGTATGTATAACCAATACAGTATCTTATATTGTAACAAGAATAGACCGACTGAAACAAATGGGCCAGATGGTTACCTATATGTTCTCTCATCTGAAGATGATGGCGCAGTATTATACAGAATATCGTAAACTATTTGCCCTCCCGTCAGGCATTGATTCTGGTGCCGATAACGTTCACAACTGCCTGTGCTATATCATCATGGAAATTATCACGGGCACCTCTGCATTGTTCAATTTGAATAGCGTTGGTGCCCAGACAGTTTACAATATTTTTTGGGTTATCACCGTTAAATTGTCCGACAGGGCAAGGGGAAAGGTGGACTTCTATATCAGAATTCCTTTCTTTGAGAGCGTTCTTGATTGCAGCCTTAATATCACATTTCAATTCATGGTCCGGGTTATCTGGATTCCCACCGACACAAATGGAATTTTCGGTCCATCCATGAAAGGCAATGGAATAATCGAACGACGGATTATTCCCAATAATCGTGTTAAGCTTGGGGAACGATTTTTCACTAATTTTGGTTGAAGTAATATGCCAACGCTCAAGTGCATCCTTATTGGATTGGCCATTCGAATTGCTACTAAAGCCCTTACATAACTATAAAGAAACACGATCACACGAAAAATGATTTGCTACGTATTCTGCTTCCACATCTGTCCCAGGTTCGATGTTTCCTCCATGCGGTGCGATTACCACTAGTTTGTGATTTTGGACGTCGTGATTCAGCTTTTCAATAAGTTCGCCTATATCCTTTGCCTGATCCTCATGCTCGTCAAGTCCTTCAATCATGATCTGAGCTTTCACCTCGCCTTTGCAAGCGTCTCCTGAAAGTTTGCAGTTATCCAAGTTTTTAATTCTATTTCCTAGAATTACACGATCTACATCAGAGAGAAATGGTGGCTCTGATACTGTAAAAATTGCACCGAGAATTGCATTTTCATTTTCTGTATGAAATTCTATACGAACTTGTTCACCTGAATGTCTAACTATGCTATTAAGCTGATTCTCGTTTGCATTGCATTCTTCTCGATTAACATGATTCTCATCAAGCTCCACTTCGAATCGTGCATTGAATGATCCTTGAGTATTGCCCATTTTAGTAATTTCCAATAAAGTAGTCAGCTATAAAAATACCCTTCGACGTTGTTTAATTTCTTGTACATGGATAAAGGATTTGAATATCCATACTACGTTACCAAAAGAAGTAATTAATAGTTACTAGGGTATTTCAAAGGTGCATTGTTATTTTGAGCTAGCGAATTACCATTTCTTAGTGTATTCGTGTAATGGTCATGTGCGCAGCTAAATATTTTGAGCTGATGAGCTCGGTAATTTTAGCTAAAACTACAAATATCCACTATGAGTATAACACTCTAGGTTTTCAGTGGGTTGAATTTATAAAGAGATTGGTATGTATAACCATAACAGTATCTTATTATTAGTTGAAAACTATCACAAGGATCGGAAAGGATACACCTTATGACTACAGGAAATAAGCAAGTCGATAAAATTAAGTCTCCTATGATTGCAGGTGAAAACAAGGGAAAATTGGAATCAGAAATTATATACGATACAGACATTCAAATTAAAGAAATACAAAACAGGATATGGAAGGCACTTAAGAGGCGATACCAATATGATTCAAACTTAGAATCTGGACAGAATTTTTTAAAAAATCATGTGAATTCCAAAATTCCACTAGTCATCTTGTATGTGGACTTGGTGGGTTCAACAAACCTCTCAATGACCCTTCCAGTCGACAAATTAGTAACAATAATTCGGGCATTCACATATGAAATGTCATTAGCAGTGTATAGATACGGAGGATTTGTCTTAAAATATGTTGGTGATGCCGTAATTGCTTTTTTTCCATCATTATCTAACAAATACGTAGTCTGTGACAGAGCCGTTAGATGTGGAATTTCTATGATAACAATCATAAAAAATGGATTAAACCCAATTTTGAATCAGTATGATTATCCTGATCTAAGCGCAAAGATAGGAATTGACGAGGGAGAAAACATTATTGTTCAATATGGACATGATGAAAATTCATCTCTAGATATCATAAGTTATTGTATGAGTGTATCGGCCAAAATGACGTCTCTTACAAAGTCAAATAATATCACAGTAGGAGATGACGTATATGTTAGACTTCATCCAGAGTTGAGACAAAAATTTGTTCGGGTTAATTACAGTGCAAGAGAATGGAACTATGTTAGTAAGCGAACGGGAGAACTTTACAAACTTTATACCTTAAAACAGTAGAAGTTTATCTCGTTATCGACAAAATACAGATAATAGAAAAGACTAAAATACACTAAATTTCCTAAAGTCATTATTGTCTACTGCATACATACTTGTAAACTGCACCCTTGGTTCAGAGGAGAGAATAATTGATGAAATCGCCAAGCTCTCTGATGTTAAAGAAGTGCGTGGAACATATGGAGTTCATGATATATTTGTCAAAGTAAAGTCAGACAACACTGAAACTATGAATCACACAATTACTAGTAAAATTAGAAAGATTCCTGGTATAACTTCTACCGTTACTCTTGTAGTAATTGAGGAACAAGGCGGAAAGGAAATCAGCTGATGTTCGACGACATATTTCTCTGACTTTCTTTGTTATTTCTTGCGAGCGCGTAGATAATAAGTCCTGAGGTTATTCCTACTGTTATCCATCCCAATGAACCCAAAATAAGGTAATAGTTGTACTGTGGAATCACGAGCGATATCCCAGATATAATGGCTCCTACCCACCAGAGTATAATCAAGATTTGTAGATTGATACTAAATATTATCACCCTCTAATGCTTTCATCAAAACCCCTAAGATACCTCAAAGTTTTTTCGCAGTTAATACATTTATTATATTCAAAGAAATCAAAGTCGTTATACCTTCTAAATGAAAAAGTATTGTCATGTTTACAAAAGATTCGCTTGAATACAATTAGTATAGGATTTGTCATACACATGTCTGTTACACTTTCATACATAATAACGATTTTATTAAACCCTAATGCCGTCGGTGAGATTTGAGCTCACGACAGCTCGGTCTTCAGCATCACCCCAAAATTATAGGTCGAGTGCTCTCCCAGGCTGAGCTACGACGGCACAGCTAACCTTCTGTACAAATTATATATAATCTTGTCTTGGAATCCATGACAAATACAGCATGCAGGAATCATCTAAAAATCTAGTACTATCTTCCTTGAGTAGGCTGTACATATACATCAATTAAAGGTTCTGTCAAGTTATCGGTTGATTCATATCGGTGGCATGGACCCATTAATTTGCCCGGAACTATAGGATAGACAAGTGCTTTGGCTGAAGTCGTAGATGGATCTCCTCTGATTATTCTGTGCCTATTCCTTTTGACTTTCCGAACACTACTGAATTAAGAATTTTAGATTGGATTTTATATCGATAATGTATTTAGTTCCAAAAGCCCCTAGAGTTCCTGGAGATCTTGGCGGATTGAATGACGATAATGGCCCTCAATGAACGTCATATCGTTCGCAAATAAATAATTAATTAGTTATCGGATATTTAGTAATCGGGCAATAAGCGAACGTTTAATACTGCTCATATTCAAGCCTTGGTAATGAATCAAAAAGGAACAGTTGCAATATTTGTAATTGCGTCAGTAGTAATGATTGGGGCAAGCATTCTGGCTGGTTATACTCCAATAAATAAAGCGAATGCTTTGGATGTAAATAAAAATAAAGATTACTGTTACAAGATAGTGACCGGCTACATCTATTGTTTTGCCAGCGATGCACAGTGCAAAAAAGAACAAAAAGAAGATGAAGTAGCAACAAGTTCTTGTTACCACGTTCCTGAGGTTGTACACCCCAAACCCTAATACATATTTCTTGTTTTAATTTTTCAGATCGTGAAGGTAGAAGATAACGTCGTAATGTTCGTAAGTAAATAAAATTAATTTTTGCAAACATCAAAGAATTATCTACGAATAATAAAAATCAAGAAGAACTGTATAACGAATGAATTAAGTCTAGATCTACCGCTATCTAATTTATTGTTGTGAAAGTATCTATATTTTTTCAAATTTGGTTCATAGAAGTGAGACCAAATAAACGAATTGGGATCTTTATAGCCTAAAGGTTTCTTTTTCAGATATAACTCGAACACCTCTCCTAGTAAGGAATGGTTAGAGAAGCATTATTGGATTTTGTAGCCATCATTGTGGCTTGTTCATGCAATTGTCTTGCCTCTTTACCATATGCTTGGACTGAGAAGTCAATTCCGTCATTGGATTTTAATCCCACGCAACAGCACTCTACTCCGTTATTCAGTGTATAATTTTTAGGGGAAATTTTTACGATATTTTTATCTTTGAATCGCATTAGTTGTCCAAGTACTTCAGTGCTGCTACTATATGCCAACCGTATAGTCCTTCCTTTCATATACAACTTTCGATAGTTTCAAAAAGCAAAAAAAAGTCTATTAAGTTTGCTTATAACCGGATCACTGATCCTCTGATAAGTTTTGCTAAAAGTTAAATCCTTGCGAATACAGCAATAACTGAACGTTATGAGAAACTTATTTTATCATTAAGAACTGCATGGGCTGAAGAGTTAGACCTAAACAAGAAAGAGACTTCATATGATGATTTACTTGATGCTTGTAGGCTAGCATTAAAAGGTTATAATTTTGAATAGGCTAGAACCTAGAAAATTATTTATTTTTGATTGTACAATATTATATCACTACTCGGTAGACTTGATGGGAAGACATGGCATGACAATAGTCTCCATTCTGCCAACATATCCTTCCCATCAGGCCTTTAAAGTTTTTATAACATTTTGAGTATTCTATTAATAATCTTAAAAGAGATTCACAAACTGGTGGGCTAAAATTATTGCTTGCACTCTTGTCCTTTGGCTCACCGGTTTTATTTAAGTAATTGAATATAATCGTTAGGGTGTTCTAATGGCTGCCCTTCTCTTCTCTTCTCTTATTGTCAACTACCAACGAATTTCCACCCTAACGGTAAAGAAAGAAGTGATAATAAATATCATATTTACAATTTAGAGAATTATATAATTAATTATTTTATTTCGGACATTTCATAATAAATTCGGGTAAACAAACCCAACAAACAAACAAGTGACTCATTTGCTGATGGAGTGGTGTTGTTTTTGTCTTTCAAGAACACTGCAATGATATCAGTTTTTCTTAATCTTTAAATTTCAGTTTGAATAATTATCAGTAAAGAGAGACACCTATTTCATAGATTGACTTGGGTTAGGCGGCGTACGATTGGTCGCCTAATCCAGTCTATTCTTCTTTAAGGATATGTAGAAGGTATGAATATTGATATATTATAAAATTTTAGTAATTGCAGGTTCTCCCTCTCTTTAAGTGACCTTGTATATTATATCTTCATTTAGCCTAATTAGATTTAAGACTATGACTGTAGAACAAATATTACAAAAAGAAATTGAAGAATCAAAGACATGGATTGATCGAGCGCATTGATCTGACTTGCTAACCAATACTCTTATTTGTAGATTCGGAACTTTCTTGTTTTTTATTTAGATCGTAGGGACTATTATTATTTTTATTAATGGATTCACCGCTTAAAACACTCTGATCTTTGGAAAAATCGCCTTTGGAAACTTTTGTATTATTATCAGATTTTCCTTGTACCGCAAAATCTAAAGCCCGATCAAGATTAGGTGATATCTTAGAGGGACCTACCATCATCGCTTGGGTACAACTCCAAGTCTTACCGTCTTTATTTAACGTACACTTCCAGTTTTGAAGTTTCTCAGTTTCGGTGTCAAAAGTCTGGCATTCCTGGGTCTTTTTACTCGTGCCCGTGCAAGATGTTGTAATTTCTGCAGACACGGTATAGGCAGAGGAACTAAAAA
>VBPR01000024.1:0-1951 GCA_005877345.1 Nitrososphaerota archaeon | reverse complement strand
CGAATGCAAAGGTTATGATTTTTCAAATTGCTGCAAAAACTTGGTGCCAGTTACTGCAATTCAGGATTTACTGTAAGACTATTATTGTCAATTTTTTAAGTCGTCAAGATGCTTTGGGACCTTTGTATTACTATCATTATTACTTTCCGTCAAAGCAGGCTCATTTAAGAGGTCACCCTTTTTCAGAAGGTCGCTCTTAGGAACTTTTGTAGCATTATGAGATTCTGCTTGCACTGCAAGATCCAACGCACGATCGAGTTCTGGAGATATTGATGCTGCTGTCCTCGCTTGGGCTTGTTTACAACTCCATGTCTTACCGTCTTTATTTAACTTACAATCCCACTTGGAGCCGGGGACTGTCGGATCCGCTGAGTCATTTACAACGCAAGAGGTAGTCTTCTTGCTAGTAGCAGTGCAGGTTGTAACAGTGTCTGCGAATACTGAATTTAAACTGGAGGTATACATTGCTACGATAAGTACGGATCCAATAACAACTAAAAAGATAAAATTACTATGCATCTCCAATAGATACGCCAATAATCTATTAAACTTTTTGATTTTCTGTGTACTCTCAGACTCGTATTTAGTCCCTCTCCTCTTGGTGATTTATGTTTTAAATTGAATAGTTTGTCATAAGCAAATGCGCTATTTATGGGTCGAACAATCCCTTCGTATCGAATCGCATCAGAAATGGAAATATGGAAATGGAGACCGTTTAGAAGAGCATTAGACAAGCAAGATATAAAGATGTTTGATGAAATGTTTTCAATTTCAAGAATGCATAATGCCGCAGGTTCGATGGCTTGTAGACCTATCTTAATCCATCCGATTCTTATGTCGATAATATTTGAACATTATAAGCAATTAACAGAAATTGGCTATTGAGTAACTATGATAAGGCAATTTATTATATCGCTAACTCGAATCCTATTAAGTCTAATCGCCGATGTTCTGGAGCCGGTGGGATTCTTTACGCTTGCACTCAGTCCCACCGGTAATACTAAAATTATTTTATACTTTACTCAGCATATTTAATTAGAGTTCACTGCTGGTGGGAGCCTTTACTCATCATTGGCCTTTGGGTTGTCCCACCAGTAAATTATTTATAATTTTGTTGTCCAATATTATTTTCAACATAACATTTCGGTGTTATGTAGCCGTGGGATTATTTTCGTCCGTTATCGCGTACGGCTCTAATCCCACTGGTGTACTTTTCACACGAAAATAAAAAAACTTAATTAGTATAATAACCTTTAACAAAAAATCTGGTGAATTGGGTGTTTAGGCTACTGGAAGTGTCAGAATAGTGTCTACGTCTACTAATAGAATTGTTAGCATCGTAGATGATGATTTAGATACCACTATTCTTTTTCATGAAGCCTTAAAGAGTGTTAGAGGAATAACAGTAGTTACTTTTACGGATCCTATCAAGGCACTGGAACACTTTCACGTTAACGAACATGCTTATTTGGTGGTAATATCTGACTTTAAAATGCCTGGCTTGAATGGCATGGAATTTTTAAAAAAAATAAGGGATTCGAATCCCTTCGTAAGAACGATATTGATGACTGCATTTGAAATTGATGATAAGAAATTTCAAGAATATACTAAAATGAAAATAATAAATGGGTTTCTTCAGAAGCCAATTGCTTTACACGATCTTATTAAAGAAGTGGATACTCAATTGGGTGCGTACGAACTTCAAAAAAAATATCCTTCCTAATGAGCAGAATCGTATAATATTTTTATTTCAAAGTTCAATTGTTTATACGTTTCACACTCGGGACACATATCAAATCCTTCTAACCACTCTGCATTTCTTACAATGTGATTTTTCCTTTTCGCTAAAGTCTGTCAAGTCGTGATTTTTCAATAGTGGATTTAGTCAAGGCCTTTTCATTTTTTCTTTTTCGTTGAGTACCATATCAACATAATCCTTAACTTTTTCTTC
>VBPR01000244.1 GCA_005877345.1 Nitrososphaerota archaeon | reverse complement strand
AACTAATATCTTGACAAATTATATAATTTGTTATATATACTCATCATAATCAAATCATTTGGTAGTGTCTGCTCATATTAATCAACAACAAACGAACCTACATTTGAAGTGAATAAAAAGATTTAGCATAGAAAAAACGATTAAAGTATATTTCATCAAACACTTTTTTAAGTTTGTTTATATTTGATGTCAATATGCATATCCTGCACATCGTGCCAAATTTTCTTGATCCAATAGGAGGTGAAGAGATTTTTGTACGAGGATTAATATATCACCTTCAGAGAAAACACAAGACGCTTCAATCAATAATAACACAGCAGACAAAAAGAGGTTGTCCAACACGCCGGTTCAACAGTAATTTCACTTCCAGTATGGCGACTAGGCTATTATAACGTCTTATCTGGTCTACCCAGTGTTTTGCTTAATGATACATATGATGTTATAAATATTCATGGCTATGGAGATTATGCTGCAGACATCACTTGCTTATTAAAAAAATTACGACTTTTAGGTGATACTGCACTAATATTGACAATACATGGCTTGTATGGCTTAAAGAGCGGTTACCTTGCAAGTGATTTTTCTGTACCATTTCCTAGTATGCGGCAGCGAATTCGTAGCTTCTTTCACCATTTTCTTTATGACTACACTTTAGGCAAACTAGAGACAAATACGTTTGATAAAGTAATCATTCAATCCGAAGATGACAGAAGATATCTGTCAAAAAACGGACTAAAGGAAGATAGAATAGTAAAAATACCTATTGCCATAAATGAAATATTCTTTAAGCACACATCTACTGTTCCTAGATCAGATAGATACTATATACTGTATGCCGGGAGAATTGATCCCTTTAAAGGACTTGATGTCTTGGCAAAGGCAATCAAAGAACTTAAGTCAATAGGAATATCTTTAAAGTGCATTATAGCTGGAAAAGATTGTGGATATGGATCCCAATTACGATTCCTTCTCAATAAATTGGATATTGTAGACCAAGTAGAAGTACGAGACTACATTTCACAGGAAAATCTATTAGAGCTATATTCTCATGCAGTAGTGACAGTTTTACCATCCTTATCGGAAGGATTTTCTCTAGCTCTGGTTGAATCTATTGCTACTGGTACGCCGTTTATAGCTACTCCAGTTGGTGCTAATCCAGAACTAGTAGCATTAACTAACGCAGGTATACTAGTTCCTGTTGGTGAACCGAAAATCTTGGCAGAGACCATACTTCATGTCATTAAAGACGAACAGTTATGGTCAAACATGTCAACAAACGGGCAGAAATCTGTGTCAAATTTTTCGTATGAAAAGGTTGTTGAAAAGCATTACCAGGTATATTCGGAACTAACTAAATGAGACGGATAATAATCTCGGAAATTGTAGGACTTACTAAATTGAATTCTATTCTAAATACGTCTTAGCTAATATTGATCGAGCATGTAAGATACCAATTCTAGGTACTAGTACATGAAAAAGTATCTGGAAAATCAATTGAGCAATGAATAAAATATTATATATATGGAGCTACTAGATTGAGGTTGGCAGGGATTCTATGATAAAGAATAAGATTAATCTATTTGTAATTCAAAATTATTCACGCCACCTGACAAAGGGTAACTGATGTAGGAGAATGAAAGAATCAAACAAACAACTCGGCAGGGGGACGATCTATATTTACATTGAGAGTGTTGCTGCCATGATTTTTGGTTATATTTTTTGGATTATCTTGTCACGGATTGGGACAATTGAAATTATCGGTACCTTTTCTGCAATTGTTTCTCTAGCGGGGATCTTTTCAGTAATTGCAAGCTTTGGCATTCCTGAAGGGAACCAACGTTTTTTAGGCAAATTTTTTTATCAGCAAAAACTGAGTGATGCCAAGATATTTGTCAAGTCTTCCTTAGTCCTTGTTTGTGCAGGTATCATTCTATGTACCCTACTTATTCTCATTCTGAGCGATTGGATATACACCGTTTTTACTTTTGATTTCAGGTTAATAGTAGCTCTCATCATGCTCATAGCTTCATATACAATTTTCCTACTTTTTCACTCAATAGTCATTTCCTCACTTAGGACAAAAATTTTGCCAACAACTATGGTTGCATCATGGATAGTTAGAATTGTTCTGGCAAGTTTGATGATTTCAGTTGGAGTTGGCGTTGTTGGTGTGGCTATCGCGTATACCTTCGGTTATATAATATCGTGTCTTATTCTTGGCATTGCAATAATCATGATCTTAAAATATGCGAACCATAGCAGATCGGAAGCTAGTCTCAGCAGTGCTACCAAAGATGTCTCTGTATCAAGTCTAGCAAGTTGGATTCCTGACTTGATTATGACTATTGGTATTCAATTAGGAACGGTAGTTGTATTTGGAACGTACGGATCTAACGAAGCCGGCCTATATTTTATATCACTCATCATTGTCACAGGAATAAGCAGCGTGGTGCACTCAATATTTACAATAGCTCTTCCAGCTTTAAGTTCCATGATTGACGGACGGAAGAAGTTTGCATGGCACACAATAAGATTGAGTACAATTATTTCGTTACCTTTTACATCCTCGTTGATTTTTTATTCGAAAGATATATTGCAATTAATTGGCCAAGATTACATAGAGGGATCGTTATCATTACAAATTCTGCTATTATCGATGCTTCCTACCGCTGTACAGTCCGGTATTGGGTCATTGGTTTATTCATATGGTCATTATCGAAAATTCTTGGTAATTGGCCTCGGTGCAAGTATTCCTCGTGTTGCACTTTATTTCCTGCTGGTTCCTATTTATGGTAGTACCGGCGCTAGTTTAGCGTATACTATCGGAGCTATAATTGGTTTTGCTGTTTCGATTGTCATAGCAAAAAGGATTGGAATGTTAATATTTTGGAAGGATCTTCTTCTGATATTTTTCATACCTATGACACTGGCATTGGTTTTAAGCTACTTACATGTCAATTATATTTTAGCTATAATTGCAACAATCATCGGCTCAAATGTGTTATTTTTTAAATTACAAATTCTAACTAGTGCTGACATAAAATATTCGCTAGAAATTTTACCTGAACGCATTTCTAGTAGGATATCTATGTTGCTGACCAGATATTCTAGAAAGTGATTAGATGATGCATTGTAGGCTATACATTCATCTCAGTACAAATTCACAAAATACTAAATTTAGATAATCTAACTGGTCCTGTTGAAGGCAAGGGGTAATAGAAGGTAACGATGCAATGATATAGAGCTTAAAATTTATGAAAATTATGAACAACCTAATATTTCAGTACAAAAAAAAGTATTTCATATGCCTTTTGATTTTCACAGTATTTTTAACTATTTTATCATTTATGACTTTCTATAACCTAGCCATAGCCAAGCCTGCGACTCAAAATTCTGCTTCATGCCACTGTGTTGCATTTAGATTGGATGATGTTCAGGATTATGAATTAACAAAGCCCCAGATTGCAGTCATGAATCTATTTAAGGAAAAAAATTTGAGTTTGACAGTGGGGATAATCGGTAATAATATCAGTAAAGGTGAAAGATTAGTCTCCTCTTATATTAAGGAAAGAATAGACACTAGTCATAATAAGAAGAGTAAAGATAGTATTGAAATTGCAAACCATAGCTGGAACCATGAGCATTTTTTAAATCTAACTACTGAAGAGCAGTCTGATTCCATTAAAAAAACAAATGAAAAAATAAAAAATATTTTTGAAACCAAGCCAGTTATATTTATCCCTCCGTATAATGAATTTAATAACGATACCCTTCTAGCGGTAGATAAAAACAATATGAAATATTTTAGTGGAGACACGAGAGACCATGAAATTTATTCAGTACATTCAAATGCTACAATTTATCATCTTCCAGTAACGGCGGAAACCGGTGGTTGCACTAATTGTAAATCTGATTATAAAAATGCTTCTTGGTATGGGGTGCCGCATGAAAAAACATTGAATCAAATTAATAAAAGCCTCAGTAATTATGGATATGCCATAGTATTGATGCACCCTGATGAATATTCGATTGGACACGAAGAATGGAATTCCCAAAACGCTATTGATTGGAACCAAATGAAGGAACTCGAGCTAGTGCTTAGTAAAATCCCAGAAGAAGGACTGCACATAGTAACAATAGGAGATATAATAAATCATTTTAGGATATATAATTAGAAGCAGCTATTTTTTATTTACCATCAATGTACTGTAAATATTAAATAATTTTTTCTCCATCGCGGACCAGTTGTATTTTTGTAGAAACGCCTTACGGCCGTTCTGACCCATATTCGTCCGTACTTGTACATTATCTCTGAGGAGAATGATCGCTTCCTTTATTTGAGCTATATTATTGTAATCAACTATTATGCCACAACCTAGTTCCTTACCAACTAATTCCTTTTCCATATTAGTAATTAGCGGGATGCCGCACATCATTGCTTCATAGATTTTATTGGGGCTTGATAATTTGTTCTTTGTATATTGCAAATCGTACAAAACTACCATAACATCGGAACTTGCCTCAAGCTTTAAAGATTCAATTGGCTCAAGATGACCTTTGTACCTTATATTAGGTAACTTAAGCATTACATC
>VBPR01000243.1 GCA_005877345.1 Nitrososphaerota archaeon | reverse complement strand
AGAAGCATAAGGGATCCTAAAATCAAAATTAAGATAGAAACAGAGCTCAATACGGAACTAGATTACGGAATATTGGGATATTTTTCTGGCAAATCCATAAAAGAAAGCTGTGTTTCATTCGGTCCTGAAATTAGCAACATAGAGTTCTATAAGACTAAGTCATTAGCCGCTGCACTGGGAACTTCAGGCGTATGCGGAATGTTCTCTAATAAGGAAATAAACGGTAACAATGTTTCATTTGGAAAAGAGGAAGAAAAGTCAGTAATGGATGAGCTCAATACTACTGAATCCGGAGATGTAATAGCACTAGGAAGTCCACAACTTGAGTTATTATCAAACATGGTAGATGGCAAGAAATTTTCGAAAAAATGTATGATCTTCTGTCCACGATCTTTATATGAAAAAGCTTCTAATTCTGGGATTGCTCAGAGACTTGAAAATGCGGGTGGAAGTCTAATCTGTGATGCATGTACGTGTTTGTCACCTCTGTTAACACATGAAGAATACGACGGGGTAATAACAAACAGCGTAAAGGCAGCCCACTATCTCAACAAATCCTCCGGTGTATCAGTATCTTTGACTGATTTAAGATCCATAATAAGGAAGTATACAATGTAAGACGCTTCCCATGAGCTATTTTCTAAGATGTAAAGTAATTGTAGGAGGTAAGGCAAGTGGAAGCATTCTGGTGACTAAGCAACCTATCAACTTCCTATCTTCGGTGGATCAATTCACTGGGATGATATCTGATAAAAATCACGAATTGTGTGGACAATTTGTAAAGGATCATGTTTTAGTTTTTCCGTACGCGGTTGGGAGTAGCGTAGGTGCATATTCGATTTTTGCGTTGAAATCCAATGGTGTATCGCCTTCAGGTATAATATGTACATCAAGGACCGATATTACGACTGCATCAGGATGTGCAATTGCAAATATACCGCTGCTTGAACTATGTGGAGATCAAGATATTCCGGAAATTCAAAATTACAATGAAGCAATAGTAGATGGAATTTTGGGAATCCTACAAATTAAAAAGGTTTAATTTAATTCAATTAATTTCTTTCAAAAGG
Organism: Nitrososphaerota archaeon; assembly: GCA_005877345.1. Lineage (GTDB taxonomy): Archaea > Thermoproteota > Nitrososphaeria > Nitrososphaerales > Nitrososphaeraceae > TA-21. Next base: position 3,245 of record VBPR01000243.1, on the reverse strand, counting down.
TGCATGGCATTTGACGGGCGAACGGATCCAAATAATGGATATGAAGAGAAAAGTCCATGCACCTCAAAAGTTTTAGAACGTGGAGGCAAAATTATAGTTTTAATTGGATATAATCATAATTTTCAAAGTTTATTGACTAATTCTTTGAAGTAGCTGATTGAAACTGAGTTTTAATAGATAATCGGTCTTTTATGCTGTTTTATTAATATACCAAATATGACAACGCGGGATAGAATAATAAGGAGGATATTACAATCTTACAAAATCGAAAGTGTCCTATGCAACAAAAGTTCAATAGAAAAGAAAACTTCCGTTCTTGATGGAATTCCTCCAATGCAAGACAAATGTAGATATTAAGAGAGAATAGAGCAAGTAAAAGATGAACATATGAAATTATAGTTAAGAAACGGAAATATTGTTAAAAGAATAAACTCCATTTGATAATTAAAAACTGGTGGGCTAATTACAATGAATCGTAGATTGGTAAATCGTCTCCCACTAGGACGTATACGTTCTTGCCAACTGATGGGAGGATGATCTCTACGTTGCCAGCTGGCCAAGAAAAAACCAACGAACCCATCAGATGTATTAATAATCATGTCCTATAGACAATAAATAGCAAACGAAAAAGGTAAAAATTTCCACAATTACAATTCTATTTTGGAATTATTGTAATCATTAAGACAATTTTTAGCATCTATAACATTCCGTTCCCAATCTAACCTATCTCCATCTTTTCGTTTCCTGCCTTAAAGTGCTCCTCGGAATAGTTGTTCTTATAGTTGCCAAGTTTTAAGATGTTTTACTCGTTATGGTAGATTCTCAGCGGACGTGGATAAAGGGGGTGTACTTGGAGATGATGCATGCTGTCATCACTTATAGTGTTCTAACAGAGAACACTATACCAATACAATCCTCCATTTCCAGATCCGTATTGATCTCTCATCACAAGTAGAAGATATCAGTGTTTTCAAAGATTCTTACTTAACAATTTAGAGTCTGATGGGAGGTTAAGTAGAGTACAAACCATGCCTGGAGAAACCAAAAACTGATCCTCCCATCAGCGGAATCGAGTGATATATACTTCTAGAAAATATCATAAAAAATTTTCGGACTAAACTATACAAGTGACCTAGTCTAAATTGAATTAAATCCTTTGTACATGAAGTTTTAATTATTCTCATATTACATGATTGTTGCATGTCGTTGCGTGGAATTACCGTAGCCATTACATCAAGTCGAAGAGCCTCTGAACTTGCGAGCATAGTGCGAAAATTCGGAGGTGTTCCTTACATAGCCCCAACTATAGGTATTAGAAATAACAATCCACTAATTTCTGACTATAATAAATTTATAGAGACAGTCTGTCGCAAGAAAATGCATTTTTTTGTTTTTATGACTGGCGTTGGAGTCTTCACACTATTTCAAAATGTTGATAAATTGCATGAGTTAGACAATGTAATTGAAAAGTTACGTGATACTGTAATTATAGCAAGAAGTAACAAACCAGCAGCGGAATTGAGAAAGTTTGGTGTTGCAACTAACTTTGTTCCTGATATGAATACGATTGATGGAGTTTTCGACCTGGTAAGAAAATTTGATGTTAAAAACAAAAATATTGGAATACTGTGGCACGGTGATTACTCTGATTCGTTTAAACGGAAGCTTGAATCTTTAGGTTCAAAAGTGTTTGAATTTTTGTCGTATTCATATTCTATAAGTCTTGAACAAAAAAATGGAATCATGTTAAAGGAAATGGGATATGATTACGTGGCTCCGACGGAAGAGAAAATTAGAAAACTCATAGAAGATATAATGACAGGTATTATAGATGCAATCACCTTTACAAGCCCTCCAGCAGTTAAGGAGTTCTTTGACTTCGCAAAAACAAATAATAAGATTGATTCACTAAAAGATAGGCTAAACCATAATCTACTTGTTGTGTCCGTAGGACCTTCTACTTCAAAAATGCTAGAGAAATTCCAAATAAACGTGGATGTTATTCCAAGTACTTATCGCATGGGAGCTATGGTGAAGGAATTGGCTGACTTTATTTTATCAAATGATTAGCAAATTTCATATCTTGTTTAAATGTGAAGCAAACATAGCGAAATAAGAAAATCACGTAACGTTTTTTATAAGGCTTGCCTAATAATTGATAGATTGTCTAATTTTTGCCCTGAGTGTGGTGGAGAATTAAAGTTGGATACTGCTACCAAGAATTTCATATGCAAGAGCTGCGGTCTTTTTGCGTCTAGGGAAAAAATGGATGAATTAAGAGATAAAACCTTTAGGGATGATGGTAATGACAGGAAAAAATATCATGATGATTATCTTGACTGGTGGACATCTTCAAAGAAAGACAAACAGAGAATGTAGATATAAAATATAGGAAATGGCCCTAGTTACAAATCAGGGTCCATCATTGGTACCATATGATCTTCCTTTCTGGTCTTTAAGGCGGTCATCAGTTCAGTCTCAATAATCCTGGGCAATTTTCTTATTTTGTTTACAACTATATCACGCATTTCCTCCAAGTTCTTAGCTCTTATTTTTAAGAGAAGGTCAAATCTACCATGCATTTCATGGATTTCTAGGACCTCTTCTATGGTTGAAAGACTATTTGTTACTTCATCAGCAGTTCCAGGTTCTATATTTATGCCCATAAATGCAAGATGATCATAACCAAGCTTATTGTTGTCCAAAGCTATGGTAAATTTTTTAATTATTCCTGCGGCAAGTAGCCGTCTCACTCTTATGTGAACCGTGGCATCCGATATTCCGATTTGTTTTGCTATTTCAACAAACGGTAAACTGGAGTCGTTATTCAAAATATTTATGATTTTTAGATTAATTTCATCAATAACGTCATGGCTGGCAGTCAAGTCAAAAATTAATTTACACTTATATACTTAAATGCTTTTAGAAAAATTCTACCCAGCAATTACTCACATTTTACTAGTTTATGCTCAAGACGGTAAAAAGTATTAATGATGAATGTCCCCAGAGATTGTTTATCCAGATGTCCAAACAGTGTAGCAAGTGCGAGAAAAGCAATGCCATTTACTTAAGGAACTACTCTGGAGAAGTATTGTGTAAAAAATGTTTTATTAAATCAGTAGAATATAAGGCAAAACGAACATTATCAAAATTTTCCATGATAAAACATGGTGATAGGGTGGCAGTTGCAGTATCTGGAGGTAAAGATAGTCTTGCGCTCTTGAATATACTAAAAAACATACTTA
>VBPR01000240.1 GCA_005877345.1 Nitrososphaerota archaeon | reverse complement strand
TTCAATGGTAACCCATCGGCCTATAATAATCAGCCTAGTTTAAAATTCAAAATTCATAATTAATTCAGATACAAAAATTACAGATTGACAAACTCTATGATTCTACTATGGGTATTAAATACAGCGATTGTTGAGTAAAATCCGAAGAACCATCCCTTAGCTGTGCCTGGATTGACAACTAATGTCCTTCCAATCTTGTTATTGGCTTTTCTATGTGTGTGTCCACAAATAACCATATCATACTTTCCAGATTTGATTAGAAATTCTTTTTTTGAAGAACTGGTACCATGGTAAATAACAGGACATTTATCATCCTTAAAGTGATCCGGATCTCTCTCTATTAAAGGGGGCTGTAAAGGAGGGCTATCTGTAGTGCCATCTTTTTTACCACCATGTGGGCACGTAAATAATAAGTTAATATTTGTCATTTAATCTTCTGTTTAAGGAGTAATTGCATACTAATAAATTTTTAGCAGACGCTCACTTCGCATCCATATGTCTATTATTAAATTCTCCTACAGCCTTCTGTATATTTTCAATGTTATCATGTGTATCAGATATTAATCCAATTTTCATAATATATCAAAGACTAGTGCCTTTTAATATAAAGTCACTTGTAGTAATTCCCTTCAGAATCAGTATGAGCTGATAGAAAATAAGATGATAAACTATGGTGTTACTGAGTTTATCAAAAAATGTGCCTGACCCGATTAAAATTTATTATAGAAGGCATATTCAATCTATTTCTACTCGTAATCAGCCGCACTAAACTGTTCGGACAAGACCGAGCCATTTAACTCTTAAATTAATCAGATTCATCCCTTCCGGCCCATCAACAAATTGGTTCTATTGAGGGAATCTTAAGATTAAAAGGACTCACATAGTACACAATAACAATTCCTTCCTGCCCATACCGATATTGGTCCTTTTAAGTAGGTTTCACATACAATAAGGTGAAATAAAAAATTGGAGAAGTCGAAGTTAGAACCTGAACTTGGCCCTTGGTCATTATTCATGTATGCTATGAAAGCTCCAATGACAAAGGATAGGTATCAGACAAGAGTGAAAATTTTTTGATATCGTTGGGATTCCTGGAAAAACTATAAAAGAAAAAGTACAGGAATGCTGGCATTAACTTAGATGATACGTTTTCTTTATATAATGACAAGGGCGATAGATATTCAGATATGCAATGTCCAAAATGTTCAGCTGAAATGCTGCTAAAGCAAAGGTACTAGACATCTATTGATTACTGTCCTTCTTGCGGGGGAGTATGGTTGGATAGGGGTGAGATAGACAAGATAATCCAAATCCAAAGTAGCCACGAAGACGAACATTATAAAAAATACCATTATAGAAACGGAGACTATGATGACTATTATTATAATAATAAATATGGAAGGAGAGGATTTTTTGGTGACTTGTTTAACTTTTAAGACATCAGCGAGAATACGGTAAATGAAAGGTAAATCTTGAAAAAAAATAATATTAGTAATTTAACTCGTGAATAATTAATAAAAGAGCGCGGAGCGGCAATCGAAGAATTTTTAAAACTTACAACCAATGGTACTATCAGTAGAAAAGGAAAATAATCTCTTTTTTTGAAATTTAGGCAAACTTAATGCTTAGTACTTTGTTCGTATATTTGAAATCCATTTTTAGAACCGATATCGTCATGCATCCCTTCGGGCCTTAGGAATGAATAGATAGAGTATATCAAACTTAATTATACAGAAGATAATAAACTAAGGACTCAATAGTATAATACGATTACAATGCCAAAGGCCTCAGCTCTACAAGTTGAAAGCTTAATCGGTTGAAAATGCGTTTTAAATTTTAATTTACAAGAGAACAATCACAAGCCAAAAATTGACCCTTTTGATTCGTTCCCATAGGTTAAGACTTAATGTATAAGAAAGGAGAATGAGAGAGCTAAATACTAAGTGTGCAGAAAACTACTACATACGTGGCCGAGTTCTGATAACCCTTCGCTACGCTCACGACTTGTTAAAGATGTAGGAAATATTATAAATTATGGAAAGATTCAGAGCTGTCATATGGTATAAAGTGGAGGATCACTTTTTAGGAACTATGGACAAAAATAAAGCAGTTATTGATAATGGATAAAGTTGCGAGAAAGAAAACATTTTCAAAAATTCTTGTAGCCATACATGAATCCACTAAATCAGCAGATAAAGCAGTCGATTATGCAACTAGGATTGCCAAAGATTATAACGCGTTTCTAGTAGTTCTTTACGTCGTCCGAACACAAACCTATCTAGACACTGGGACTGTTCCAGGTCATGTAATCGATTTTAAAAAGCAAGCACAGGCATATCTTACTGACATAACGGAAAAAATACACAAATACAGCGATACGGAGAATGTCATAAAAGTGAAAACTGAAATTATCGCCTCAATTAAAATCGCCGATGCCATAGCACACTACGCTAAAGATAAACATATTGATTTAATTGTTGTTGGACCCAGAGGAAGATCCAAACTCAAGAGTTTGGTATTAGGCAGTGTTACTTCAGATGTTGTAAGGCTAGCCAATTGTCCGGTATTAACTGTGAGGTAAATAAAAAGGAATACAAAATGAATGTCATTGTATTCAGGCGTGTATTCCTTGCGATAACAATAGTGGTCCTAAGCGTCATCTTAGTCGCAGTCATTTTGGGAAAAATTCAATGAACGGTTACCAATAAATGAGGTCATGGAAGTTTGAAATGCTTTTAAATAAATTTTATATTCTCTCGTCAAATTAGTATCTAAATTCATAAATTTGCAATCGAATCTATTCAAAGCTGAACTCATGATTGATTAATTTAAATTGGAGACATGATCTTTAAACAATAAAGAATACCCAAATGTAATTGCTGTGGACCTTCCCAGCTGACGAATCAAATGCAAATCTTTGAATTCGTTTTAAAGGACTTCAATCGATTTCATAACAAAAGCTAAATACCAAGAAAGTAAAAAGCTATTAGATGCAAAATTCAAATAGCAATGAATCCTAAACTTCAGGAAATTCTCAATAATTACTTCTATACGCGAAATTTATTATTCTTTCAAACCAAAATTATATTAGTATCAATTCCGATATGAATTTCGGTTAATCTCTTTATAAAGGAACATCAGAAATTCTAATTACGACCCATCTGAAAAATCAGATTCATCCCTTCCGTTTTGATGACCAAAAAAATCCTCAATTAAGTACACACTTAGTTGCTTTCTGTATAAGACATAGTCGCGTGAATAAAAATTACTTAGCGAATCTGGCAAGCTGCTTTGTTACTTGAACCATTTTTTTCATATCCTTGCGTATGGATGGAGACATATAGCCAAAAGAATAAATGATTTGTACCCATTGCCTTGATCTGCTCAATGTCACTCCCAATTTGCTCAATCGTTCCTGTCATCGGAGATCTTGTCTTATTGGAAGCAACAGGAGATTCTAGCACATTTGGATATGAACCAATATAGATGCCGATGTTCGAAGGGTCCTTATCATTTTTCCTTGCATTTTCTTTCAAACCGTTTATCAACTGCTCCAGCTGCTCTAAAGGACCAAAACCAGCAACACCTATCCATCCATTCGCATAGTTTACTATT
>VBPR01000023.1 GCA_005877345.1 Nitrososphaerota archaeon | reverse complement strand
GGGAAAGGAGACTGTTGAACAGGGCGACCTTGACAAGTGACATAGTGGGCATTCATCTGAGAGAGAGGAAAGTGTTGGCCACACTTGGGACAAGGATAAGAAGGCTCTGTCATTGTTTGGGAGACTCCTTTTGTATTCTCTCTGATGCTATTAGAATTCTGTTCCAGTGATAGAGATAATCTATCTTGAACTTCTTAGAAGCTCTATCAAACAGAAGTTTAATTTCTTGATGAATAACCTTCTCAGGTTCAGTATCAAGATTAGCTTCTACAAACTCTTCTGTCATGATTGGTCTCCCTCTTTAGGCTCAGATTGAGTCTTCCAAGGTGGTGGTGGAATATCAGAGCTTTCAGAATAATCAGCATTCTTCTTGTTGAGTCTGCGAGTCTCCCATCCCTTCCTAACTCTCTCTGAATATTTGATAGGATTAGGAGAAGCTCTAACATACTTTGGAATGATGATGAAACGGATATATTCTTGGACTGTCATAGAGTATTCTTCAGCAAGCTTAGCAATAACATCCCATTGTTGAAGAGTAATTGTCTGCATGAACTTTGTATTCTTCTCTTTCTTGTTATCTCGAAGCTGGGTCTTACTTGTCATTTCTGTTCTCTCTCTCTATAGTTATCTTCCATGATGAAGCAATTGTATCTGTGTTAACTGCTGAATTTCTGATGATTTTTAGTGCAAGACTAAGTGACAGATTTTCTTGGTCTTCAAGAGCAATAGTTCCTTTTTCTGTTTTGATTTCATAATGAAGTTTGAATGTTGTCATTTCTGATAGCTCCTGATGGACTCTAAGGCTTGCTTAGTGACAACAACACGGATACCTTGCTTCTTCCAGGTGAGACCTTGAAGCTTCAGCTTTAGAAGAGTAAGGAGATTCATGTTTCTATCTCCTTTGCAATTCCTTCTTTCAGACAATATTGGATATTGAGTCCATGTTTAGAAGAGAAATGGCTTCGCTTTACTTCCATGTTACATTCATTCTTTGTACAGATTACAAGAGGATTTTTCTTCTTTGGTAAGAAGCTTGTGAGTCTCTGAACTACTTCATCAGAAATGTCTTCTGTTGCAAAGTATCCTGAGATGTAAGCAAGAATATCATGGGCAGCTTCATTATTAATTCTGCTTTTGTTATCTTGGAAGAATTTCCACATCTTCATTTGGATTCTACCTTTCGAGCATCATAGTAGTCATCAATGGCCTTGCCCTGTTGAGCATCAGGCTTAGGAGTCATCATTAGTTGAACCACCAATTCTCTTTACTCCAAAAGATGATTGTTTGTGTTGGATGCGAATTATCAAGTTCATAGCGAAGCTCAAGATACTGGTCAAGGAGTTTGTCAGACAATTTCAATTACTCCAGAACTCGAAGGTTTGTTGATGATGAATTGGTCTTTCTTTCTCATGCTCTCTGAAGTGATCTGCAAGACCTTTAACCTTCTTGCCTTTCTCAGCAAAGTTTAGACCGAATCCACAAGAGCAGATTTCTACTCTACTTTGAATCATCATTCTTCACTACAATAGATAGGGGGATGTATAGATATAAGCATAGTGTAACTCAGAAAAAGGGTTAGTGGTAACAGAGGATTCACCGCTTCAGAGCAATCGGGCATTTCTTCTGTCTGGTCACAGGAAGTAGCAACTTCAAGCCTTAGACTCTGTATGCGTATCATGATACCACTAAGGGAGAGAGATGTTTGCGGGTTGCAAGACAGACTGTAGAGCTTCTTGAAGAGATTTGAAGAGACCTGGAATAGACATGAGAGATTGAGCCTTTTCAATGTACATTTTCTTCTCTGCATCATTAAGTTGGGAGAAGCTCCGAGTAGAGGAAACAGGTGTAGCTTGGACAGGCATTGGAGGAGCAGCAGAAGGTGGAGCAGAGAAGGCTTGTGTAGTAGCTCCTGAAGCTTCAGCATCTTCCTTAGATTGTCTTCGTTTAGCGACTACAATCTGTTGGTTGATGAATCTCTGTTCAAAGAGAGCAACTTCATCAGGAGATGCAGGGATAGCAGTGTAGACTCTGACAGATTTTCGATCTGGGCCAATGTCGAAGGTGAAGGGAAAGTCACTACAACGGAAGAAGGCTTTACCCTCTTGGTTCTTGGTGGGTACTCCCCATGCTCTTGGGTTGAGTGCTCTGTGCTTCAATGTTAGATTGTCAGTGGTTCCTACGAAGACATTGTCTTCGCGGGATGCTTTGAGTTTGCGATTCTCTGCTTCAACAGCGTTCAGTCTTGCAAGGATTTGCTCATAACTTACTTGAGCCATTGTTTTTCCGAAGTCACTTAGTTGAAGCTCAGTAATAAAGTCTGTGTCATACCAACACTTTTCACAGTACCATCTCTTCAACTCGATATTGTAGAAGGTTTGCAGAGTCTCCTCACATTGGAAGCATGGGCCTATTCTATATGTGAAGAAGTTCTGAAATCCTAAAGCTTCAAGCTTCTCAAGAAGAGAGAGAGTCATTGAGATTCCTCAGGACAATGAGCTATTGAAGCTCTCTGTTGAATGGCCACACTTTAAGCAGGTAACAGTAATCAAGGCTCCACCTTCGTATCTCTGATATTCGTATTCATGAAGTGTAGTCTCTGAACATTGGTTACAGAAGGATTTGTTTCTGCTCATTTGGGTCTCGACTTGCAAAAGTGAATCTTTGAAGCTTGCTTCTCATTGGTATACCATCCACCACATAGATCACAGACATACATCACTTTACCATCCTTGAATGTAACTTTGTGAAATGGTCTATTACCATAATGTTCTCTCATGCCATATCCCAATGGTTTCTCATGAAGTGTTTACGAATAGTTGACTGTCTCCGGATTCTGTCAAACTGGGCCATCTCTCTTCTCCTTCTGCATCCACAGAAGTCATCATAAGTATCACAGCTACATTGACACTCAGAATGATTCATGTTGAGAAGCTTGTTACTCCAGTCATTGATGGTCATTTCTGTATGACAGTTTCTACACTTTACCATCCTACCAATAGGATAGCCATACATGAATCCACTAACTGAAGTATTGGAGAAGGTAGGGAATTCTACAATCCAAAAGGTAGAGTTAGGAAGTTTTTGAGTCCAATAGTAGCTTGGTTTGCCATCTCTCCAAGGATTACCTTTGAAGTGGGACTTCTGAACAGCTTGGTCTTCGACTTTGGGAAGCTCTAACATCATAGGAGCTAACAGAATAGCAACATCAACATCCTTCCGAGTGAATATCATAGGTAGAGGTTCTGAAGAGTGTACTACTTGAATCTTTGAGAAGGGAGAGTTTTGAAGGAATCTCATGGCCTGTAGAAGGTCTTTCTCATCAAACTCGTATAACCATTTGTCGTACTCTTGGTGAATCCTTGGCAATACTTCAGAAGGAGCAGAGACTTTGATGTTAGGATACTTCTGATGGTCTATGTAGAATCTCTCTCTCCAAAACTGTAGGACTGTTCCTGGTTCAGTAGTAAGGCCGTATCTTCGAAGCTTAGAGCCTTCAGCATAGTGATAGTTTGGTTTAGGGTCAAGCTCTCCACACTTCTCAATGAACTTGGAGATAATACTATTCTGATTCATCTCTCTTCTTAGCTTCCTCTAACAGTTTCTCATATTCATCAACCTTAGTAGGTCTTCTTGTCTTGAAACGAGCCTTACCTTCATTGACTACTCTGTCAAGTCTACTCTCTGCTGATTTCCCTTTTGGAGTCTCTTTAATCTTCTTTACAAGGGTCTTGTTAAACTGTGAAAATTGAAGTGATGACTTTGAAGTATATTGAATACGCTTACCTCTTCTGAACTGTCCACTCCTATGACCAAGAGGAATCAGAGGAAGAGGAATATTGAAATGAATCAACAGAAGAGACACAGTTAACATTAGAACAAGTTGGAAGAGATAGGTTGAGAATTGTTGACTTGTGTTGTTGAAGTTTATTAGTCCAATAGAGAAGTAAGTGTAGGGTCTTATTGGGATAACATCAGGAAATATGATGTCTATTGAGCCTGCTACAAATGTAGCTGTTAGAATGATTGAGAGAAGAATGAGAGACTTCATGATTCTTCTAACTCTCTCTCTACTTCCTTCCAGTTGAAGACTCCTTGTTTGAAGTCAGCAGATACTTTTCTTTGATTACCTGTAATATTTCCTCTTCTCTTGAACCACTCTTCAATCCAAACATCTAATCTCTCCTTGGGAGCTTCAAGCAGTTCATCATGGAAGATGTCAAGGTCTATCTCTATCTGATGAAGCACAAAGAAGTAGTTACTCTGATCATCAAGTGATATGATAAACACCATCTTCATCTGGATAAGTACAGCAATCACAAGCAATTCTTAGACATTGATCTTTTTTGTTGCAGTTACATCTCCAACATCTACATAGATTTGGATATTCATTTAGACTTGGATGTCTAATTGGTATTGTCATTAGCGGAAGCTCTCATACTTTGATAGTGTCACTCTAACCTTGTCAAGAGTAGGCTTAGGAATACCATCATAGAACTTGGAGAATACAGCCTGGTGATCAAGAGACTTCTCATACTTCTCTTTGAATGAAGGAAGTACTCCAACAAGTCTCTCTTCTCTATCAGTCTTCTTTGATAATCGAAGCACACATCTGAGTCTAATCCAACTGAAACGGAGATACTGATGATCAATGTTATCTGTCATGCAGATGATTCCCATTGACTTTGTAAATATCAACTTGTCAAAGCATACTGCTCTGTAAGACTCAGTAGGGAAAGTCTGTAAGACATAGATAGTGGAGAGTCCAAATTCATCTTGTACTTTGGAGAGACTATTCATAATGTCTTCAAGGTCTCTGTCTTCAGCAAAGTCCCACATAGGAATGAAGTAACCATCTGGAGTCTGATTTGTTACTCCATAATGAGTTGAAATCTTAGCTATCCAAGTTCTGATTTGGAAGGCCAAAGTTCTCCCGAATAGAGGGATTCTAATGATTAGTTGTTTCATTTGTAAATCTCCAATATTCAAGTTTGAATTTGAAATTACAGCTTCTACATCTATAAGCAAAATCTTTTGTTGATTCAATAATTGTACTTCCACAATGAGGACAGTGTTCTATGATACTCAACTCCAGTTCTCCTTGTATCTCTCAAAGTAGTCTCTATACTTGGGAGCAAGAGACCAAGTAGGAGAGTTATTCCTAATAATTCCTTTCCCTTTCAAAAGACGGAGATGTCTGTAGAGTGAGGATTGAGATACATCTCTCAACTCTTCAGATGACATATGAAAGTGCTTCTCCATATCATAGATTGTCACTTCATCATTCCATCTATTTGTAAAGTATTCAATTATACGGAATGGCCCTGTATGAAATGATTCTTCTCTGTCAGGATCACTTGAGAGTATCATCATATTATACAACTCAAGGTATGGGCCATAGAGGACTTTGAAAGCAAGTCCATCTGCTTCTGTAAATTGGATTCCACCATTGAGAGAACACCAAGCATTCATGTATCTGATAGTAGCCAACTCTGCTCTGCTTCGAGTTAAGTGTTGCTCAAGCAATTCCATGATGTCTCTGTTAGGTACAAAGTGTGGTAAAGGTTGAGTCAATAGAGGAAGAGAGAAATGTGGTGGAATCTTCTTAGTATCCTTCTGTAGTGGATTAATCAGCATCAGCTTGATGAATCTGTCATTAGCAAGACTGTTCCAGTTCTCAGACTCCCGCATCAACTTTCTGAATTTGAAAGGTTGAATAGCAATGAGCAGAACAAGATCACAGTCCTGGATGCTGATAGTGACAGGCATTCCTTGAGCAGATACCATTCTCTCAAACTTCCTGTCAGTCTGAACCTTAGAAGCTACAGCCATTAGAAGTTCTCTGTGATAATCAGTTAGCATACTCCATTCCTCAACAGTCCAAAGGAGTCTCTTACCGATTAAGAGAGAAATCTTCTGTACAAGCTCATAGTATGTTACACTGTTCCAGTTGTTGATTACTAAGTCAGGAATCTTCTTCATCTCTTCTGTGATACTGAAAATCATGTGAGTCTTACATCTTCCAGATGATGCTACATTGAAGACTGACTGATTAGCTAACACACTCAGAAGGTTGAAGCTTAGTGGTACTCCAACACCTGAATGTGTTGACTCAACTTGTTTGATTATCCTCAGAAGGTTTTCCAGATCGAGCTACCTTACCTTGTTGTTTTCTCCACATCTCTGTAAGCTCCTTGATGCATCTGTCATAGTTCCATGATTTTGGCATCACTTCAGCTAAAGCGGAGAGAGTTGATGGATACACTGAAATTGTAGTGTACCTCTCCCCATTCTTCTCTGTCTCTGTCATTACTGTTATTTTAATTATGATAATAATTGTAATTATTAAAACTTTCTATGAGAGGATTCATTCTCCACTTCTACACTCCTTAGGGTTGAAAAATGCTTGGACAACCAAGCCTTCAACACAGCAGAGGAAGATACAGCTTTCTTACGACATTCATTGCTTCATTTTGGCTCAACTACCACCAAAGGAGAGTGAAGCTACACAACAGTCAACCACTGATTAGACTACCACTAAGCAACTTCTCCAATGCTTCAGGAGCAGCAGTATATGTCAACATTGCAGTAGAAGTTCTAATTGCTGCAATACTGGCAATGATTACTACACTCATAGGAGTGCAGTTGATTGGGCCAGTTGCTACAGCAGTAGGTGGAGCACTGAAGAACGGTAACTTGACAGGAGCAGCTAACTCAGTAACAGCACAGTTAACACTATTGTTTGTAGTGGTAATTGTGTTAGTCCCCATTGTCTTCATTGCTGTGTTTGGCAAGATAGTAAGCTCGGAAGCAAGTTAGACAATGATGACAAAACGAGTTGTCTATCCCCTCTTTTTTGTTGTCTTAGCATTTGGTATGCTCATTCCTCAAGTTCATGCTACTATTCCAACATATGATAGAAGCTCAAAGGTAGATTGTAATGCTTCTTCATGTGCCTCAACATCACTTGCTACAAGTGCTGGAGACTTAATCATAGTTACAATAGATTGTTGGTCATCAACTGGAAGCATAGGAACAACAACAGATACACTCAGTACAACATTCACTACTGCTAACTCTCTAACACTTGCACAGACAGGCTTCACATCATACACTATGCTAACTGGAACATCAGCAGGTGGAAGTGATACTATCACAGTCAACAAAGGTGGATGCTCAAGTGCATTCTCTAATCAGTTCTCCTTCTCTGTTGACATCTACAGCTTCGTCACTGGAATAGGAATAACAAACAAGAACTTTGGATCAGTAGGTTCAGGCTCAGGAAGTGATACTCTGACTATGATAATTCAACCAAACAGCTTCATCTATGAAACTCTTGCTGCTAACAATGGAAATGCTAATTGTCCTGTTGACTCAGGCTCAAGTGGACAAACAATCAGAGATACTTTTGCCTGTGCTCAAGCAGGTGGAAATGTCATCAATGGAATAGTGATGGACAGACAATATACTAATGGTGGTTCTACTCCATCAACTGCTGCTTGGAGTGCAACAGCCAGTAGTAGTTTCTTCTTTCATATGACAATAGAGCTTCTTGCAAGTGGAGCATCAGTTACTACAGTCTCAAACTGCTATGGAAATTGTGGTACTCCTGCTGTCACAACAACAAACACTAATTCAACAAAGGGAATCAACTTCAACATCACTCAAACCTACTTCTATGAGAACCAAGTAATCTTCCCTGCTCTCATAGTCAACATGAGCGCTCATATAGCTTGCAGTTATGGTACTGCACAGTGTCCATATGCAGAGACCTTAACCCTTGGACTATATGCTACTCAGACACAATGCTTTGGAGCAATACCATTTACTCCTACCTGTCCTGCACAGCTTGTAGCATCATCACAAACAATAAGTCCATCAAAAGGACTCTTCACATTCTCAGTAAACTATGGAGTCTTTACTGGCCAATGGATAGCTCTCGGATTCACTGGTTCAAGAAGTGGTCTCCAGATCAATGATACTAATACCTCAGTTAACATCTTCAACACTTTTGGATTCCCTGCTACACTCAGCAATGTTGCTTCTCAAGGAACATCTAAAGCAGAAGTCTTTGCTTGGGCTGTAGGAAATACAGTTATTGGTGGTGGAATCATTCCTGCATCATCACTATGCAATCAGAATGTTGACTTTCTCTGTACTCTTCAACAAGCAGCCTGTGGACTTACTCCTTCAAACTGTCTTGTAGGTGGATTGATTCTTGGAATCATCTACTCGATAGTGACTATCTTCTTCCTTGAAATTGTACTCTTCAAGCTTGGAATGACAATGGGTCTTCCTGGTGGAATCTACATTCTCATATTCATCAGTTGGATGACAGTATGGGCCTTGGTTGTTGGAGCATTATGGTTCATCATACTGGAAATCCTAACAGTCTCAATCATCTTCAGTAGCTTCATGGGAAGCTTAGCAAAGAGTCAGGGAACAGGGAGACAATCATCTTGAGCAGCCAAATCTTCTTCGTCCTTACAATGTTCTTGGTCATCTCTTCAGGTCTAATCATCTCAGTAGGTCTTACTGTTCCTTCTATAGCAAGCCAGATTCAGGGCCCTGTCAACTGTGAAGTCAATGGTATTCCTCAAGCCACTTGTACTTTTCCACAGTATCTTCCACCTACTCCAACAAATGTTACTGTTGCATTGAATCAGACTCCTTGGTGGAAATGCATCTTCTCTCTTCCATGTGTTGCTGCTTCTGTCACTGGAGCAGTAACAGGCTCAACTTCTACTGCTCAATCAGTATGGAATGGATTCTCCCAAGTAGCATATGGTATGGAATATTTTGGCAACTTCCTCTACGTCTTCTTCAACAAAGTCATACAAGCCTTCTTTCTAATGAATGCAATAATGTCACTGATGCAAACAGACTTCAACATTCCCTTCCTTCAATACATCTTCCTTACTTTCATCATCTTCTACATCATGTATGGCATCTCAATGCTGAAGCCTGGTGGGAGTGGAATGAGTTGAATGTCAGAATGTACATTCTATCACAACACTGGAATAGAGACTCCAGGATGTCCACCACCACATGGATTCATTCTTCCTTCTCTACTCGACTACTATGTCTACTTCTTCCCAATGTTTTTCAGCTTACTTCTACTGATGGTAATTCTTATCCGGTATCAACAGATCAAGAACGAGTATATCAGGAGATTGATAGTTGAGCAACCAACCTGATTTCAAAGACCCATTCTCAGATATTCCCACTGATGGCCCACCAATGTGGGAAGCTGGCAATGAAGGGAAGACTCCATCTGATATTCTATCTCTACTGCTTGGTGGAGACTACAAGGATATTATTGCTGTCATCATGAGAACCAACTTTACAGCAGAAGAATGTATGGTGATTGTCAGAACACTTAACAGAGCAAAGTTTGGTCTCCATCTTCTAATCAAAGATTCATCAGATAAGAAGTGGGCTATGCCCTGGCTGAGAGATGCAGTAGTCCACCTTGCAATGACTCGTATGTCAACTAACTTTCACAGCATAGATTCTGTAGTTGATGCTCTGAAGACAATGAGACCTAAGACTGAACAAACAATACAGATGAAAAGCCTATGACAGACTCTTCTCTAATCTTTGTATTCATTGGTATCCAAATCTTTGTTCTACTTCTGACATTTCCATTGATTCTCTTCATGAAGCTTGGTGGATGGCCTGAAGGATTCTACAGAATCTTCAGAGTCAAATACTTCAGCCCAATCTTCATTGACTCTGAGAATACT
Organism: Nitrososphaerota archaeon; assembly: GCA_005877345.1. GTDB lineage: Archaea > Thermoproteota > Nitrososphaeria > Nitrososphaerales > Nitrososphaeraceae > TA-21. Next base: position 2,236 of record VBPR01000023.1, on the reverse strand, counting down.
CCAAGACGCTTTCCTCTTCGAAGCTCCATCATCAAGACTGGAGACCCTAATCTTCCACCATATTTCGAGTACAAAGGATTCAGCAATGGAGTTGGAAGATACTATCTTGACAAGATGAACCAAACAAAGCATAATGGTAGAATGTCTCAATACTACTATCCTGACAATCCCTTCCCCATTCCTCTTCTTACATTAGCTCACAATCCTATGATTAGTGCAGAGTCTCTTGAAAAAATGTATCATGATGAATCAATACTTGACTTCCTCAAAGTCGGTAAGGAGAAGAAGACAGCTAAAGGAAGAGGATGGCTACTCTATGCTGTCATTGGACTTGTGATGATTGCTGTAGTAATTCTGACTCTGAGGTTCATCTAATTTGGCTCGTAAGACTTATCCCAAGAAGCAGAGGAAGATAATCAGAGGTAAAGCAAGGAATGGTCAAATATGACTGATTTAGTTACTGCTCCACAGTTAGTTGAGAACCTTCAGGATTTAAAGGTGAGAGACCCTAAGAGCTACAGAAGACTTGATAGAGAACTTGAAATTCTCAAGATCAAGTCTGACATTGCTGTAGCTCGTGCTCCTGCATTCCAAAGGATGGAGAGACTCAGATGACAACTAAGGAAGCTCAACACTTTGTCAGCAACAAGATTCGTAAGTTGAGAGATGAAGGCTATCCTCAAAGACAAGCTGTAGCTATTGCTTTAGAAATTGCAAGAGACAGAGGATATAAAGTTCCTGCTATCAACAGAATGGAGAGAACCTGATGTTCAAAGGTACAAAGAAAGGCTTTCGCTGTATGGACTGTGGAAGGTCTCTTCCTGATAGAGAGATTATCTGTAAGAAGTGTCTCCGTCAGCATGAGTCAAGAGGAGAAACCTTTGAGATGACCCGCTTACCTATAGCAAGTGAACGTATGGAGCATCTTCAGTGAATGATGTACCAAAGATGGGGAGACAATCGTTCCTACAAGACAGCTTTCAATGCTTGGGAAGCTTACAAAGCATACAGAAGAGGAATGACTGTCTACTGTAACTGTCCCAAGACAAGGTGCATTCTCAATTTTCCACATGAACATTTATCTCCTTTTGATGTTGACTTTGGACAGAGAGAGCTTTACAACTGTTGCATTATAACAGATCAAACAGAATCAGCAGGTCTTGACTCTCGGACTTCTTCTGCTGCTCGTACAAGAGAAGCTGGATACTTTGCTGGTCAAGCTAAGAAAGCTGGAGTTGAATGGTGGTATGATTCTCTTCGTCATAAGAGACTCGATATCACAGTTAGACAGTTCAGTGATTGGTACATTCATCATATTCGCTATCCACCTTTGTTGAAAGTATGGTATGACAAGGATGGTAAGTATCATGACTGGCCACCTGCTCAGTATGTGAAGCTTGGAGTCATCCATAGAGACTCTACTGGTTCTCCTAAATGGTGGACTTACTATAGACCCTTCCTTGAGAAGCTTCACAAGCTGTACAACACTGAAGTCCAGATTCGTCCTTCAAACCAAGCTGAACCTAATATACCCTTATTGCATAAGGCTCTGATTGCTCCATGACAGATACTTTCCTCTTCATTGAAACAGTAACACTTATCGTAGGTCTCTACCTTCTTGACTTCGGTCTTATTCGTAAGCTTGTTGCTGCTGGCCTCTACATCATCAATATTCCTCTAATTCTCTCAACTGCTGAGCTTACCAAGTCCTTGATCAATGAGTTTGTTCTGATGGATTCTCTTCTTGCTTTGGTTTCTTTAGCTTTGATGTTTCTCAGTATAAGTCAGCTTCTTCATGCCTATGATGAGAGAAAACAGAACTATCAAAAGTTCCTGGAGCTTTTAGTTTGACTCTTGCACATAGAGAAGCATTTCATACTGCTTTCATTGTTGCTCTACTTGTTGCATTCTCTATCTCTGATGTTACTTCTTCAACTATTCCTTCTGTTGTTGGATGTAACAATCCATCTTCTCTGATGCAATGTGGAACAGCATCATGTACACTTTCAACAACATCTGTTCCATATTTCTGTTCTGTCACTGTCAACTTTTCTCCTGCTTTTTTGAATCCACCGAAGTTTACTTCTGCTATGTGGAATGGTTGCCAAACTGGAGTATGTCACTTTGAAACATTCACAGCTATTCCCATTGCTTCTCTAACTGTTCAATCAGATAATGGTGAAACATGGGCCAATATGCCAGTAGCTTCTACAGAAATCTATGGTACAACAAATCA
>VBPR01000239.1 GCA_005877345.1 Nitrososphaerota archaeon | reverse complement strand
GCCGGGTTTTGTCCATATGGTGAATTTATCCTGATAGTTTTCCCACCATAGTTATCGATGAGATCTGCAAGTCTAGTACTAAACTCTCCATTAACAGGTATAATCACGACATCATCTTTTTTTATTAGATTTATAACTGAAGTTTCGACAGCGCCAGTGCCTGATGTTGTAAGTACTACAATATCATTTTCGGTTTCAAATACTGTTTGTGTCTTACTTACGATATCTTTGTACAATTTCCTAAAATCATCACTTCTATGGTTTATCATAGGTGTTAGCATTGCATTAATAACCCTATTAGGAACATTTGTTGGACCAGGAAGCATTACAAGATATTCCAATTACATCCATGAAAAGATTATAGCCAATATTTATAATTACGTAAAAATTTGGAAAAAGACATAAATGATTTTATTTAGCTTTAATTTATGCTTAAAGAACGTGCCAGAAAGATCCTTGATTCTATAGCTCCCCGTGGATTTGATGCATTGATGGTTTTCAAACCAGAAAATATTTTCTATTTGACAGGCTTTTGGGGTGAGTCAATAGCGATTTGCACACATGATGAAAACAAATTGTTTGTTCCCAAGTTAGAAAGCACCAGGGCTTTGAATGAGTCAAAAAATTCTAAAACTATTACTTCTGTTGAACGTGGAGCAACACTAATAAAGTCAATAATCCCTTACTTATCAAAATTCAGATTCTATTCTGATTGTAGCGATTATGAAACAATTCGATTTATTTTACCATATACAGATAACAGTAAATTTGTCTTAGACGAAGGGCCATATCACAATTCTAGAATTATCAAAGATGAGGGTGAAATTCAGAAAATTAAGTACGCATCACGCATAATAGACAAACTTTATGAAATATGTAATGAGGAGATAAAGGAAGGAGTTACGGAAAAACAATTGCAGTCAAAGTTACTATATGAAGCAATGAACCTTGAAGCAACTTCTACCTGTTATCCCTATACTTTAAATCCATTCATTATTGCGGGTGGATCAAATAGCGCTCTACCTCATTTCGAAACATCAAATAGAGAATTTACTGATGGGGATTTCATTGTAGTGGATTTAACTCTGAGATATAAGGGCTATATCTCTGATGCTACTCGTACATTTGCCCTAAATAAGGTAAGTCCTGAAATGTCCAAAGTGTATGAGCTTGTCAGAAGATCTCAACATCAGGGAGTCGAACATGTAAAGGAAGGGACTGAATGTGGAAAAGTGGATGAAGCTTGCCGCAATGTGATATCTAATAAAGGATATGGAGAAAATTTTATACATTCTACAGGGCATGGAGTTGGTTTGGAGGTTCATGAACAACCATGGATACGTCAGAATGAGTCAAGGAAATTATCAAGAGACATGATTGTTACCATTGAATTTACATAAATTCGAAGTTTGGTGTTAGAATAGAGGATACTATTTTGGTTAACGATAGTACCAACATCAATGATTTAACGCTGACCAAATTTACCAAAGACTTAATAATATTGTAATCAAAAATATTAACCAATATTTAGCTTTTTGCAAACAATCTTTACTAAATTTCTAGCTATTTCCCTCTTTGATTTAAGTGGAACATGGGTTACGTTCTTTTCTTTATCTATTATGTAGACCTCGTTTGTATCAGAACCAAAGTTGCATCCTCTTCTTGAAACATCGTTGGCTACGATTAGATCACCATTACACTCTCTAAGTTTGTCAAAAGCTTTTTTTATCAACAATTCGTCTGAAATATCATACTCAGCTTTAAACGCCACCAAAAAAATTTTCTTATCAAATTCCTTCAATCTGTCGACAATTTTTGGCGTTGGAACAAGTTTAAGTGTTTTAGTTCCATTTCGAGTATCCATTTTGTAAGATCTGTTCTTGCTTGAATGTGATATGGAAAAATCTGCAACTGCGGCGGCATGAAAAACAACATGTTGTTTTCCTCTCATAATTCTTTCTCTCACAGCCTTAAACATTTCCTCAGTAGTCTTGACTCTTATAATATTCATTCTTGGATCATTTGGAATATTCAAGGTACCATGACCATAAACTAAAGTTACATTGAACCCTTTATCCAAGCATTGTTGTGCTATATTCAATCCCATTTTTCCGGAACTTAAATTGGTCAAAATTCTAACTGAGTCAATGTATTCAACAGTTGAACCTGCTGTTACCAATACATTCACCCTCGATTTCATCCTTTCTTTGCTATTTCCAATTTTATTAATTACAAATTGTACTACACTATCCGCAGAAATTACTTTTGCTTTATCTTCTGATATCGATGGTTCCAGTATCGATACTCCTAATGACTTTAATTTTTGGATATTTTCTGCTATAATGATATTTTCATACATGGCCTCGTGCATTGCCGGAGCAATTACAATCGGTATTCTTGATCCGAAAGCTACACTTAAAACAGTAGTTACAGGATTATCCTCTATTCCGTTGACAAATTTTCCCAAAGTGTTGGCTGTGCATGGATATACAAGGATAAGATCTGACTTGCCATAATTAGCGAGGGCAATGTGTTCCAATCCAGATGTAAGTTCTGTTACGGTTTTGTTTCCAGTAGCCCAATCCAATATTTCTTTCGTTAGTAACTTAGATTCGGTTGATTTTGACATCACCGGATACACTTCAGCACCATTACGCATCAGCAATCTACTAAGATCTATTGCTTTGTATGCAGCTACACTGGCAGTAATGCATAGCACAATTTTCTTTCCCGTCAAAGCATTGCTCTCCAAGCCTATAATCTCTTTTGAGACATGTTTTTCATTTTGAGAATTCTCATTTGAAGTATTCATGTCTAAACCCTTTTTAGCATTTTTTCTAATTTTGCATATTCTTCTTCTGTCATATGATATGTATGTTCTTCTTGAGGGAACTTGCCGGATTTAACTTCATTCTCGTATTGTTTTATTGCATCAAATATTTGATCTGCCATGTTTAGGTATCTTTTGACAAATTTAGGTTCCATGTCTTTGAATAAACCCAACATATCATGAATAACCAAAACTTGTCCATCTACATGAGGACCAGACCCTATCCCAATTATTGGTACTTTCACAATTTGAGTTATAACTGATGAGACTTCACTGGTAACCTTTTCAAGGACAATACTAAAAACACCCGCTTCTTCTAGAGCTCTAGCTTCTCTTATCAGCATAACTGCATCCTCCGCCGTTTTCCCTTGCAAGCCATATCCATGATGTAAAGGAGTAGTCTGAGGTTTTAATCCAATGTGTCCCATTACAGGAATACCAAGACCCGTCAAATTTTTGATAATATCAACAATTTCCCATCCACCTTCTAACTTAACTCCATCACAGCCATATCTCAAGAATTTAAGAGCGTTTCTAACTGAATTAGACTTATCAGTTTGATAAGATCCAAACGGCATGTCAGCAACTATTAATGGCCTTGTAATCCCATTTGCTACACCTTTACAAAATGTCAACATTTCTTCCATACCTATTTTTCTAGTCGTATCATAACCTAACATCACAGTAGCTGCACTATCACCTATCAAAACTATATCTAAGTCAGCCTCATTGCAAATATGAGATATAGAATAATCATAAGATGTTAACATTGTTATTTTTTCCTTGTTTTTTTTCTTATTCAATATTTCAGAGATTGTAACTTTTGATTTTTTTTGCTTTACCATTTTAAATTCCTTTTTTTATCGTTACCAATGATTTGTGCATATTTTCTTTGTTATCAAAATTCTTAATTAGATGCAATAAATAGGATTTATCCTTCTTAACTAATTGCTCTGAAATTTTTACCATATTTGGTATTGCACGCACAATATTATCAATAATAGTTATATTAGATGCTATCGCCGTTCTAGATAAGGGGTTCAGATCTACAGATATGACCTTCTTGCCCATTCTTCCTAGACTTTCCGTTCTATCTCCATCCTCTAGTGCAAGAAAAATAGTATCGGAATTCATTATTCCATCTTTATCGACATATTTGCGATTACTTGATACTCTTTTAATAATCGTTTTTGATTTGTTATCCAATCCCAATACATCAAATGCATCTTCTTTTCTTAATATACTTGCTATTGCATTAGTTCTGGCTGTACTCTTATGAAAAAGATTTACCTCAATTCTTGATTTAGTAACATTACTAAGTGTAACTAGATCTTTTGCACATAATACGGCGGTATTACCATTAACAGAAATAATTGACTTATTCGATAGCAATAGTAAACAAACTGCAGCTTTTTCAGCCTCATAGGCGTATTTTGTTGTCTTTTCGCCCAGCAGATAATCGAATGCCTCTCCTCTACCATGTGCAATCAGTCCTTGTGGAACAACAATTCCATTCCTGAAGCCATCAACTAATTTTTCTCGTATCATGAGCGAACTTGCCCTTGGATGAGTTTGAGGAATTTTATGTATCATGTTTTTTTATTAATCTGGCACCTTCATTTTCGATATCAGAAATAAATAATCTCGTTGGGAAATTTTTTGAAATCTTTTTTATTGTTTCTAGTTCATTTTCTTTTACGATTGTGAAAACAGTTTGTCCAAATAAAGCAGCACTACTATGGAAACCATTTTGTGTCAAAAGATCCATCAGATTAATACAAGTCTTATTTACGAATCTGAGAGATTGTGAAAACTTGT
>VBPR01000237.1 GCA_005877345.1 Nitrososphaerota archaeon | reverse complement strand
AATGAATAAGGTACTCAAAAGCATTAAAGAATAATTTGGTGTGGACCTGCCTGCATATATGATTTAGTTTGGTTTCTTCGTTAAACTTGTATTTACTAGTTCCCCTAAATTATTTAATGTGAAATTTGGAATCTCATTTTGATTTGTAGCCTTTTGTAAGCTGAATATAGATTTAGTAAGCCTTATCGTAATCATCCCCAATGTATTTGCGAGTTGTATATGTGTGTCAAGTCTGTCTCCAACAAATACGGTTTCTCCTGGTCTCTTTTTTAACGTATTTAGAATCAATCTAAAAATTTCCTTATCAGGCTCGCTATTCTCTTCATATGAGCAAATACAACAATTAAAGTA
>VBPR01000238.1 GCA_005877345.1 Nitrososphaerota archaeon | reverse complement strand
CCGCATAATTGCGTGATGTATCGCTTCACGGGGACCCGCATACCTCATTGTTGTATGGGTAGTAGAAAACAATACCCTGTTTTTCGGAAAATAATTCATGATTAACGACTCATAGGCATTAATTATTAGACTGTCAGTGAAATCCCCTATCTTTTTTTTGCCTATTAGCGGGTTGACAAACAATCCGTCATAGAGGTTCAGAGCAGCTTTTTGAAGCATTTCATGAGCAACATGAGGTACATTTCTAGTTTGAAACCCTACGACAGTCTTCCACCTTCGTCCGACAATCTCTGACCGTGTTTCAGATGGATGCATTCTAAACTTTTGGATTTCATTTTTTTTTAAATGAAAAATTTCCACTCCTCCGCCGACTAGGAATTCTTTCATATTAAATAACCGATTTACCCCAGGATGATTAACGTCTGTAGTACCGTACACTGCATTAGCGACATTCTCTTTTTCATATCCATAAATTTCCTCTACATTCATTATACCAAATTTTTCGCCACCTGAACAGAGAACAACATCTCTTAATTCCTTCATCTGCTTTGCAATTTCCTTTTCGGTATCAAGAACGATAGGGATGGTCCATGGAATACTGTTACTCAATCGTCCTTCTTTTAGGACATTCAGAAAATCCTCTTGAATCATAAAACCTTCAAGCGGGCTAAAGACACCTGTAGCTATATTTTCAGCATCATTCCTAATGTCAGAAGATACTTCAAAAGTCTTCAAATCATCATAATTTTTTTCAATGTATTTATTAATTAATTTACCACCATGTGGTAGAATTAGACTAGCTGCCAATAATAATCATTTACCTTCTTTCCAATGCAGACCACATTCTTTATGAGAATCAATTTCCCACCACCATCTTCCGGCCCGGGGATTTTCGCCTTTTTTGACAGCTCTTGTACATGGTTCACAACCAATGCTGAGATATCCTCTATCATGTAATTCATTATATGGAATTTTATTCTCATCAATATACTGCCAGACTTCATCATTAGTCCAGTCGGCCAATGGATTTAATTTAATAATATTGTTGTTCAAGGTGTCAACCTCTATCTTCTTTATCTTGTTTCTAGTTACAGATTGTTCCCGGCGAAGCCCGGTAATCCAACAATCGAATTGTTTTAGGGCTCTTTTCAACGGTTCAACCTTCCTAATATTGCAGCATAATTTTCATACATTAGATTCATTCCTTTGTTTGCGACCATCTCTTCAACTTCATTTGCATTTGGGAAATATACGTCAATTTTAATGCCGTATTTTTTCCTTATCTTATCGATAAGGTCATAAGTTTCCTGATTTAGTCTACCAGTATCCAAGGTAAATACTTTAGTAAGATTCCTATTAATTTTCACCATCATATCAATTAATACAACATCTTCGGCACCAAAGCTCGACGCAAGTACGATTTTATCACCATATTTCTTGAATCCCCATTTTAGTATCTCAGGGGCAGGTTTTGATTCTACTTCTTCGGCAATATCCCTTATTTTGTTCATCGACGCGTCTTGTCCTTTCTGGTTATCATGGTTTAAGTGCATTATTTTTAGATTTAGAAAAATAGACTTATAATTATTATTCTTTTTATCGCTTTAAGTTAATAAGGCTAACTAACTTAAATATACTTGAATAGTTTTATCGATTAGGAAGAATCATTATTAGTGTTGGATATGAGTGATAGGTGGGGGTTTTAGTTTTTGGCTCATGAATTTTGGCAAAATATATTTAAATATCAGAATCTGGGCTTCGATCCAATTGGATGGATATCAAATTGCTCTAATGAAGTTGATTATTTTTTATTAGGGAAATCTTTCGAAAAAATTAAACATAATTCTTGGGCCAACTTGTCGTGGTTTGATTCATTCCACTACAGCGGAAAAAACCCCGATATCACACGCAGAATATACAATGTGAACGAATCAATTTCAGAGGTTATGAAAAATAAGAAAATTATTTCATTAATGAGAATTCATAATGAAGTCGCAGAAGATCCACAAAGTCTGTCCCATCTTCTAAATAATTTTTTTGGTAAAAAACCTGCTAAACACCAGCTAAGGAGAATAGTACTTTCTACGACATCACACTATGAATCACAATTTGGACTAGTTGACTACATTGACACACATAGAGGAAATAAGTTGGGATATACTGCTGTCAATATTTCGTCTGGAAAACTAATCGATCCTGACGAAGAGCCAGATTCGATGGTGAACACTTCAATTGCCTTAACATCAGCCTTAGAAAATCTCTTGCTGCTTGGATGTACCTCGGGTTTTAGATTAATACCGATATATGACGCACCAGACGAGAATCTAATGGACAGGATTAGATCAAATAATGATATGTTTGCAGCAAAATATAACCTATTACTTGACGATTATAGTTCCCTTAAATTAGGAAAACTCTTCTTTGGAGCAACAGCATATGCTCACTCCACCACGGAATTACCAGTTAGATATGATTTAATTCAACCTGGCATGGTATTAATATTGACTGATAAATTTGGTACATTAACGCCATTGAGCATTTATACAATAAATCAGATCGGTGAAATGAATTCTATCATAGGTAAGCATGAATCAATCGACATTAACATCAAAAATGAAATAATAAAATCATTAACCCAACCTAGGTTTTCCTTGGGCAAGATAATTTCAAAATATTGTACTGATTTTGGAAAGGAAATTGATATTAACGCGAACATTGTTAGCGTATTTCCTGTTGGCTCGGATGGGATTCTGGCTTTGATCAATTTGGCTACAATTTCAAATGCTCACATTGTAGTAAATGAAGTTCCAATAAAATATGAGGAATTGGCTAGATTTGCTACAGATGAATTTCTTGTATCTAATTCAACAGCGTCTATGAATGGATGTCATTTGATAATTTCAAGCGAAGATTTGGCACCACTAATTTTGGAAGATCTAAGAAAACATAATTTCAATCCACAGATTATAGGTTTTGTTACTGATAAGGAACGACCAATGGTTACCATAAATAATAATATAAACAAATATGTAGCAGCAAAGCACATTACATCACTTTTCAATATTTCATCATAAATATCGATATCACGGAGGACTACTACTGATTTAGAAATATTTTATTATTTGGTACAACCGTAAAATAATATGAATGGAAGAACTGACGATACCTGCATATTTTGTAAGATTGCTCAAAAGAAAATTGATGCCAAGATAATAGACGAAAATGAAAAT
>VBPR01000236.1 GCA_005877345.1 Nitrososphaerota archaeon | reverse complement strand
AATTTCCTATTCTTTATGATATCGTACTTAACTGCTTGATAACTTCTGTTATCAATTCTTGCGCCAAACTGATTTAATAAAAATAGTAATCTAGAATCAATATAAGAATAAAAATTTTTTTCGTCAATTAATATTCTTCCCACCAGGAATATAAAATTCAACATCTTGTAGCACGATATTTTAGTACTGGCAAATTAATCTTTATTATCAAATTAAAAATCATTGTTCACTTTAGGTCTACGTTTTTCTTTTAATTTCAATATATGATTCTCTAAGTAGAACAAAAATTAGAGAAAAAATTGTTACTGCTGTTGAGAGATGGATTGCAACTATAATAGGATTCAATTTGGTCGATACAACAAAAATTCCCATAACAATTTGGGCAATAA
>VBPR01000247.1:863-6550 GCA_005877345.1 Nitrososphaerota archaeon | reverse complement strand
TCAGGGCACATTATGAAGATGGTTATTATTCACGATCTGGCTGAATCACTGGTGGGAGACCATATGCCTGATAACATATCTTCTGAAAAAAAACAATTAGTAGAAGACAAGGCGATGAAAAAAATTATTTCGAAGCTACCCAACTCCCTCCGAAAAAATTATCTTCATATTTGGAATGAATATAATGGTAATATCACAATCAATGCCAAGTTTGTTCATAATATGGACAAGCTGGAAATGGCTCTACAAGCTAAAGAATATGAGTTTGAAGGCTACCCAAAAGAAGTATTACAACCTTTCATAAAATCTGCTACTGATTATATTTCAAAAGAGAGATTTGACGATGTGTTTGAAATTTTGCAAACTATAAATGATGATTCAAAGAGAATATGAATAAATGCAGTATTTTACGGCTCTAAAAATAGGAGAAAAACGAGTCAGAGCAGCTCAAGAAATTTTAAATAAATATACTGGAAATGTAGCCATGCCGGCGTTAGCATTGAAGGACAACAAGAATAACATCTGGGAACCGGTTGGCGAAGAAAATTATTTCACTTCAGTAAAGAATGAAAACGGTTACTTGATTGCAATTTGTGATAAAAATGGAATTGCAAAATCTGTAGCTCAATGGTTTATTGAAGTTCGAAAAGATGAAATTATCAAGAATATAATTCAAAATGAAAATATTCCCGAATATAATGGCAAAGTGGTTCTTCCAATTTAACACTTAAGTAGATTTGTTATTTATTAATCGTAATTGAAAAAAAAATATGAACAATCTATAGAGATCAAAGGCCATCTCATTGATTCAATGATTTTGACGAGAATATTTGACAAGATCATGGACTTAAAGGGAGACTTTAATGTTCTTGAATTTAGTGTTGGAAAAAAGAAAGATGAATTGAGTTATGCAAGATTATTAATAACAGGAAAAAATAAAAAACATCTTGACCAGTTATTAGAATCAGTTTTTATAGAAGGTGCACAACCAACTAAAATTGGTGGAGTCATCCTAAAGTCTGCTCCAAGGAATATGGTAATGCCAAGAGATTTCTACAGTACAACTAACAATGCCACACAAATTTTATTCAATAATAAGTGGATTGATGTTGAGAATATGATGATGGATAAGTGCATTGTAGTTGATCTTAGGAACAGAAAGGCAGAATGTAGAAAAATTAGGGATATTCGTAGTGGAGATATGATAGTAACGGGTGAACAAGGAGTTAGAATATTACCTGAGGAACGCCCAAGGGAAGGTGTTGACATTTTTCAATTTATGAGTAGTACAAGTTCCAGCGAAAGGCCCACTCAACAGATTGCAAGAAAAATAGCAATGGATATTTACAGTACGAAGAATAATGATGGAAAAATAGTGGTCACTGCCGGGCCAGTAATTGTCCATTCTGGTGCCGCAGAATCACTAGCCAAGATGATTAGAATGGGGTATATAGATGGACTACTTACCGGTAATGCATTGGCTGTCCACGATATAGAAAATTCGCTATTTGGTACTTCTTTGGGGATGAATGTAAAAGATGGAACATTAGCAATTCGTGGTCATAGAAATCACATGCAGGCAATAAACGAGATTTTTAGAACAGGCTCCATAGAAGAGATGGTAGAGAAAAATATTCTAAAATCTGGAATCATGTATGAATGTATAAAAAATAATGTACAATTCGCTCTTTGTGGATCGATTAGAGATGATGGACCTATTCCAGGAGTAATTACTGATATCATAGAAGCGCAAAATAGATACAGAGAAATTTTAGCAGACACAAAAATGGTTCTTATGCTCTCTACTATGTTACATTCAATTGCCGTAGGGAATATGATTCCTGCGCGAGTAAAGGTCGTCGCAGTAGATATTAGTCAGGCTGTTGTAACAAAGCTGCTAGATAGAGGAACGACACAAGCAATAGGAATTGTCAGCGACATTGGTGCATTTCTTCCAATGGTATTAGGTCAATTAGAACAAATATCCAAATAATGAAATTAGTAATTAGATTAGATGAACCTGAAGAAAAGATGTTAATTCATCATCATTTTACGTTAGTGAAAATATCCTACGCATTAGGTTTTTTTAATTTATTATTTATTAGACGCATTGCAATTTTTGGATCTGCACGCCCATTGGTATACTTCATAACTTTTCCAAGCAAGAAATTTATTGCTTCATCATTCGTTTTTGCATCTTCAACGGCAGATTTTTCTGTATCAAAAACTGACTCAACTGCATCCATGAGGATTTTTTCATCAGCTATCTTGAAAGAATTTGTATTATTCACAACTTCCGACGGTACCGACGGTAACAATCCGCTTTCGAATATTTTGACTAGAATATCTTTTGCTGTAATTCTACTAATCTTATTTCCTTCAATCATTTTAACTAATTCTGCGATATGCTCTGGTTTCACGTTCATATTTCTCAAATAGTCAGTACTGTCACTATCATCTTCAATCATACTCTTAAATTCAGTAATTAGAAAATTGGCTATTTCGACAGGTGAAAAATATATCTTCAATGTAGACTCAAAAAAATCAGCCAATTTCTTATCATTTATGAGGATATCGGATATATGTTCTGACAATTTATATTTTGATACAAAACGATCGAATCTTTGGCTTGGTAGTTCGGGCATATGAACTTTTAAATTAGAAACAAAATTATCGCCTAATACAATAATCGGAATATCAGGTTCTGGAAAATATCGATAATCATGCTCTTCTTCTTTACTTCTTGACTTATATGTAATTTTTTTCTTATCATCCCAATGTCGCGTTTCAGACTCTATTTTGATATTCCGGTTATACATGCTAGTTTGCCTAGTAATTTCATAGTTGATGGCTTTTTCAACTTCCTTAAAGGAGTTAATATTTTTAATTTCTACCTTGTTACCACCTTTCATGGACACATTTACATCACATCTTACTGATCCCTCCATCAAAGTATTGCATACACCAAGGTGTTCTAGTGTTAACGATAATTTATTTAAAAATAGCCTAACCTCTTTTGGATTTGTAAAATCAGGCTCTGTGACTATTTCGATCAAGGCAACGCCGGCCCTATTGTAGTCTATCAAAGCAGAGTTCCTAACGTTCATGCCGCCCTCAAGATAAGTAATTCTCCCGGGATCCTCCTCCAATTGAATTCTACTGATTCTAATTTTTTTTGAATCATCCAGCTCAAATGAACCTTCTACTCCTATACTTGAAAAGCCATAGACATTATACTGAGTTATCTGAAAGTTTTTCGGTAAATCTGGATAAAAATAATTTTTACGATAAAACATAATCTTGTCTGGAACTTTACACCCTAAAGCAATGGATGTCATTGTAGAATATTCTATAGCCTTTTTATTGATAATTGGTAAAGTACCCGGTAATCCACAACATGTTTCACAAATGTTTGTATTGGGTTTCAGATCACGATAGTTTCCACGACAAGAACAAAATAGTTTACTTTCAAGCACAGTTATCTGAGCGTGAATTTCCAATCCAATCATCACCAAACTCATATTAAACTTGGTCTCCTTTGAATATTGATGGTATTTTCAAGGGCATATGATACATCGATTAGCTTTTGTTCTTCAAATGGTGCAGCCATCATCTGCAATCCTATAGGAAGACCGTTACTAAATCCCACAGGCAATGATATTGCAGGAATTCCTGCAAGATTGGCTATAACTGTGTTTATATCAATAAGATACATCTTAATTGGGTCATCTATTTTTTCACCAAACTTGAATGGAAGGATCGGCATTGTTGGTCCAATCAACAGATCGTATTTTTTGAATAAGTTAAGTAATTCCAACTTTAATAGTGAGCGAAGACTCCTAGCCTTGAGATAATATTTACTATAATATCCCGAAGAGAGAACATATGATCCTATTAGTATTCTCCTTTTTACCTCTTCCCCAAAGTTTTTTCTAACATTACTAAAATAAGTATCCCATTTGTATTCCTCTATTGGAAGGTCAAACCCATATCGAATATTATCATATCTCGCAAGGTTACTACTCGCTTCCGCGCTTGCAAGAGTATAATATGAGGGCAAAGCATAATGCAGATTTTTTATCGATATTTCATCACACGTGCAACCTATCTCTTTAAATTTATCAGATGTAGAGTAAATCGTTCCTTTAACTCCATGATCACCACCGTTAATCAACTCCTTTACTATCGCAATGTCAAATTTGTTTAATTCATTATTAATAGTAATTGGTGATGATGACATACTTGTATTATCACTATTATCTTTTCCAGAAATTATGTTCATTAACAGTACTATGTCCTTAACCGATCTACATATGGGACCAATTTGTTCTAGACTATTTGCATAGGAAATTAAACCGTATCTACTTACCCTTCCATAAGTTGGTTTAAGTCCAACAACTGAACAGAAACTTGCAGGGCATCTTATTGAACCTCCAGTGTCCGAGCCGAGAGAAACAGTACATTCTCCAGCCGCAACAGCAGCGCCACAACCACCTGATGATCCACCAGGTACATAATCTAAGTTCCACGGATTATGAGTTGGATGATATCTACTGTACTCTGTCGTTGAACCCATACCAAATTCATCCAAGTTTAATTTCCCTAATATTATTGCCCCATTTTGTTTCAGGTTCCGTATGACTGTCGCATCATATGATGGAACATAATCTTCTAGCATTTTTGATGCGCACGTAGTTCGGATATCTTTTGTAGAAATGTTATCCTTTATTCCGACCGCTACTCCACCTAAGTAACCTATATCTTCATTCTCTTTAATTTTTCTATCTATTAACTTTGCAGAAGATAACGCTCTTTCAGTGTCTAGTGTAATAAACGAGTTTAACTTTGATTCCACATCTTCTATTGTTTTAATAACAGAACTAACGTACTCTTCAGCAGTAAATAATCCTTCTTTTATACCTTCAACTACCTCATGCGCCAGTAGGTTGTGTAGGCCTGACATCTTATTTCATCTTAGGTCCTCTTAAGAAACCATCTTCTGTCAGGTTCTTAGTTATTCGTAGTCCCCCCGACATTCTGACCACATCGTCTCTTAGCTCATCGAAACTCATTTCCTGCAAATCTAAAACATTCGAATCATCGGAAGCAAGTTCTTCAAGAATATCAATATATTCAATTGTCTTGTCCAATTGTTCGGGGAATTTTTTAGCTTCATCTTCAGATAGATTGATTTTAGATATCTGAGCGAGATACTCTAATTCATCTTTTGAAATCATAATACTCTCATCTTGTCATAGATATATTATTTGTTAAGGTGATAATCGATCTATGTCTCTAGGAAACAATACAACATCCCTAATATTGTCAACATTGCACATGCTCATCATTAACCTTTCAAGCCCTAATCCGAACCCTGCGTGAGGTGGCATGCCATAATCAAAAACTTTCAAATGGAAGTCAAACGCTTCAGTGTTTAATCCCTGTTTTTTCATTCTTTCAATCAGCTCATGTTTATTTTGGATTCTTGTGCTTCCTGACGATAATTCTAGATTCCTATACATCAAATCGAAAGATTCACACTCTGTCCCTGTAGATTTTGGTTTCACATAGAAGGGCTTTATTGATGTGGGCCAATCAACTATGAAGTAAAAATTCTTCACATCATTATCCTCTAGATTGCGTAACTTTTGTTGTGAAATGTCATCTCCCCATTCAATTGATTGTCC
>VBPR01000247.1:0-776 GCA_005877345.1 Nitrososphaerota archaeon | reverse complement strand
ATTCTTTCTAAAATTTCCATTATATCATTATATTCGGCATATGCTTTCTCGATATCGATTGATGTGGCCTCTGACAGATGTCTATTTGTTCGTGAGGGTTCTGCCCTAAAAATGGGGCCTATTTCAAATACGTTTTCAAATGCCATGGTCAGCTGCTCTTTATAAAGCTGGGGGCTTTGAGTCAAAAATGCTTCTCTATCGTAATAAAAAATAGGAAAGAGTGTAGCTCCACCTTCAGTTGCCGTAGCAATTATTTTAGGTGTATTAACTTCGATAAAGCCTTCATTTCTGAGAAATTCCCTACATGAGTTCAATACAGTATATCTTATGCTAAAAATTGATTGAAGATACGGTCTACGTAGATCTATTGCTCTTAGGTCTAATCTAGTATCAATACCAACTCCTTTCCTACTTTGAATAACGATAGGAGAATTCTTGTTAGCCAAAGAAAGAATTTTAAAATCAATTGGAATTATCTCTATTCCATTTGGTGCTTTTGGTTCACCTCTAACTTTACCCTTTATTGCAATAGAAGCGTGTTCTCTAATTTTTGGTATTTCAGACGTGAGCGATGTTGGATATTCATTTTTCTTCAAGATAACTTGAATATTACCAAATCTGTCGTTTATTGTGATAAATTTTATGTTACTATGTTCACGAATCGAAGAGATCCATCCGACAATTAATACCTCCTTTCCGTTCATGGATGTATCAATACTTTTGGAATAATGTGTTCTTTTCCAGGTTAGATCTGCTGAACTATTCAAATTGACGAA
>VBPR01000246.1 GCA_005877345.1 Nitrososphaerota archaeon | reverse complement strand
CTTAACACGTCCAAGACAATGGAAATTTTTTGTTATATCGAAGCCTAACGGGAGTAGGATATGATGAAACCAAAATCGTCTTCCTCCCAAACAGGCTTTTAATAGAAGAAACTTATAATTAGTAAGTGGAAAATAAATAATTAACTCTGACAGGAGGGAACAATTGCAAACGATATTTAGTTTACAAATATTCCACGACTATGGTTTTTCTTGACATTTTCTATCTTATTGATCTTCTACTGATAATGATCAAATGATTTTTGTTTTCCATCTTTTATTTTTGCTTCCCAAAGTGGAACTGCCGCACAGTCCTTACATTCTAAATATACATCTATGCTATTCTGCTTACTCAAAACTTTATTTAGTTGCTTAGCTATTATCCTTCGCTTCCCGCATACACTACAAGTCGAGAAATTGCCTACGAGACTCATTTTAAATTTGATTGTTATTAATATCGCACAGGCGATATAAAACTTTATTTTTGCATTTCGATCAACTTTTGTAAGGCGTCTAATTGCTTTTGCTCTAAAATATAGAAAATTCTAAACTACCAACGTAAAACTTTTCTATTTCCTTGCATATTCACCTTGGTTAAAGTAATGGATTCGAGGCTCAATGAATGATCTGTAAGGAAAAACAGATCAATCTGCCGGATTGGATCAGCTGTATGCAATTGCAAGATGAGGTGATATTTTTTATAGTTCTTGTTCCAATAGTTCTATGACTTATGGTTAGTAAAGAAAAACAAAATCGCCTTTATCCAATTTTATTAGTTAATTTTATAGGTACTCTAGGATTTAGTATCGTTTTTCCATTTCTTTGTTTTTTTAGTCAGAGATTTTGGAGGTAATGCAGTTGTCTATGGGATATTGGGTGCAACATATTCTGCTTTTCAGCTTATTGGAGCCCCAATTTTAGGAAAGTGGTCTGATACTTATGGAAGAAAAAAGGTTCTTTTATTGAGTAACGCTGGAACCTTAGCTGGTTGGATATTTTTCGTATTCACGCTATATTCACCACTTCAAAATTTAATTATTGACTTCAGTGTACTTGGAACTTTTATCATAAGTCTTCCGTTGATATTGTTATTTTTAGCTCGAGCAATAGATGGTATTACGGGGGAAATATTTCTGTCGCCAACGCATATCTTGCAGATATATCGTCAGAAGAAAATCGGAGTAGCAACTTTGGAAAAATGGGAATGTCAGCTAATCTAGGATTTATCTTAGGACCTGCCTTGGCAGGGATCCTCGGAGGAACAATGTATGGTCCATTGTTGCCGGTATCTGTCGCATTACTTTTATCACTTCTTACACTAATTGTAATTGGTCTTAGACTCAAAGGATTCAAATCTCCGTCACCTGAAATTCTTGTTCCTGAGGAAGGGAGTATAAGAAAAATATTTGCACAAGAATGCAAAAATTGTTATGAAAACGAAAATTCCCGCAATCTCAAATTTCGTGATGTGTTTAAGTTAGAACGCGTTTCTTATTTACTTGTATTATATTTTCTGATATTTCTTGGATTCAATATCTATTATGCCTCATTTCCGGCCCACGCGGCTAATGATTTGAAGTGGTCTATATCACAGTTGGGTGTATACTATGCGATATTAAGCGGAATAATGGTTTTTATCCAGGGTCCTGTATTAGGTAAAGCACTCAAAGTATTCTCAGAAGAAAAACTCGTCATAATTGGAAGTTTAATTTTAGGAGTAAATTTTGTTTACTACTCTCAAGTAATTTTGTTTTGGTGTACTTTGCTGTTATATTATTTGCCGTAGGTAACGGCCTAATGTGGCCCTCATTTATGTCTATTTTATCAAAGCGAGCAGGAAAAGTGCACCAAGGATCGGTACAGGGTGTTGCGGGTAGCATAGGAGGACTGGCAAGCATTGTAGGACTGACACTAGGAGGATTCTTGTATACTTTACTTGGTGCTGTTACTTCTCTGATTAGTGCTGGAGTAATATTTGCAGTTTTCGTTGTTTCTTTTCACGTATTGAAAATGAAAGGTTCTGATTAAAAATGTCTAATTTTATTGTCATAAAAAAAAGTGTATTTTGACAGTAACAAATCTTCATAGGAAAGGTCTTAATCCATGAGTAATTTGTGAATAAAAGTAATGGCAATTGATCCTTCACCGACAGCAGACGCAACACGTTTAATACTTCCACTTCGTACGTCGCCTGCTGCGAAAACTCCCGGCAGACTGGTTTCAAGCAAGTATGGCTGACGTTTAATCTGCCACGCACTTTGCATCAAATCCTCGGGTGACAAATCTAAGCCTGTCTTAATAAAACCTTCGCTGTCTAGTGAAAGACAGCCATCGAGCCACGAGGTGTTGGGATTCGCTCCTGTCATGAGGAACACATGCCTAATTTTATTATTCTCAGTTTGGCCCGTCTGATTATCTCGCCATATCACTGATTCTAGGTGTTCACCTCCTTTGAGCTCCACAATTTCTGTCTGCGGATGCAATACTATTGTTGACGTCTCTTCAATTCGGCGAATTAGATACCGAGACATATTCGCTCCCAGCATATGGACACGCTTTGCATTTCCCGCTAGAAAGATAGCAGCCTGACCAGCTGAATTTCCGCCGCCAACAACAATTACTTCATCTCCTCCACAAAGTTGTCTTTCCACAAAGGTTGCACCATAATAGACTCCGGCGCCTTCAAATTGGGACAGATTTTCCAATGGCAGTTTTCGATATTGAGCACCCGTTGCGATTAAGACAGCGCGTGCTGGAATTCGAGCGCCATTTTCAGCTTCTACAACGTAAGGTATGTGGTCGCAGACAATTCTTGTTGCCCTAGCGATTAGTATCTTAGCGCCAAACTTCTGCGCTTGCATATAAGCCCTGCCTGCTAGATCGTGGCCTGAGATCCCAGTAGGAAATCCCAAGTAGTTTTCAATCTTTGAGCTTGAACCAGCCTGACCGCCGGGAGAACTCGTTTCTATTACTACAACATCCAGTCCTTCTGATGCACCATACACTGCGGCAGCCAATCCAGAAGGGCCGGCGCCGACGACCACCAGATCGCGCGCCTGTGTTTGGTCAATAGATTCGTTGAAGCCTAGGCATTCTGCGATTT
>VBPR01000245.1 GCA_005877345.1 Nitrososphaerota archaeon | reverse complement strand
CTGCACGTCAGAGTCTTGTCCCAAATCTACGTAAGAGTATGGTTGTCCGTTCCTCAATAGAAACTCTTTAATCCGCAACGTACCGGCAGAGTGTATTGAACCAATAAGGATAAGGTCACCCACACCGGCAGCTATTAGTTCTACTCTGCGAAGGATGAAAGCCCTCATTAATATCTCGCTGAGCTCAGCATCATTTTGTACTAATCTGAGTAAATCTTTGTTATCAAGTTCGATTACTTTGCTGGGTACGGTAGCCCGCGCTCGAACAATAGATCGGCGGCCGGATATCATGTTAACGTCACCGGTGAACTGGCCGTTACCATGGACGGTTATGAGAGTCTCGTTGGTTCCGAAGGGACTCACAATCTCTACTTCCCCTGCTATTACAACAAAGAACGGCATTGGAGTATCTCCTTGTTCAATTAAGATGTCACCGGGTTTTACTGAACGAGTATGTCCATACAACGCAATACGATTAATCTGAGCTTGCGTTAATTTCGGAAATATCTTCTCAATACGAGATCTAGTAACAGGAAGTCCTCTCCCTGTATCGCTCGTATCGTCACTTCTGGGGTACCTAGTCACCACATACAAAGTTTATTCGCCCATACCAATAAAGAGATCTAATATCCTATACGAAAAATAGAATTCTTTAACCTCGCCGTGGTTTACCCCCGTAACCCTGAGCAGTGTTTAACATGAATTTCGTTAGTGTGTTGAATAAATCTTGACTTTAATATCACCCAACAAAAATCTTTAGACAATCTTCAGATAGCAGTCGTTCAACCGGCTAATAATTAAGGAAGATGATAAATTCCACCAAAAATATGAATTAGGCAGATCATCTAGTAAGTTTACTGTCTATCTAGAAAATCCCCGTTTTCCTGCACTTTGCTTATTTGGAGATTCGATAAAATTTGTCGGTTCACGATTTCATATTGAGTGTTGCCAAATAAATGTGTAAATACAACATGCCTGATTACATGTATAATTCAAAGCCTTCTTGAGTCTTCTTTATTTCAAAACACTTAACTGACCGCACTTACCAGCAAGTTCAATATGACGTAAAAGATTAGTACTTCTAAGTGACTTCAGCCAAATGATTAAGACCCACATGAAATTTCAGACTAGTCCCTCCGGCCCCGATCTAAGATTATAATATGCTTTAGAATTTTTATGAATAGGTGAGCCCAAAAACAATATGGGCCAATAATTTCATTTTACATGTATGCTGATTGATAGAATAGAAATTCATCCTTCACTCAACACTAAAAAAGTATGTCGAGCATGTTAATTCAATGTCAGAAGAAAGTCAAGTATTCCAATCTATCCGTAGGCGAGATAATAAATGTACATAGAGATGCTAGAAAAAGGTAACAATCAGGTTGAGATTATGTATCTGTCGACAAGTAGTGGGAAAATTCGTTTTCGATACGAAGGCATGGAAGGAAATTGGTACGATTTCAAAGGTGACGCTAGATTTAAGACGGATTATTTCTTAGAAAAAGGTTGGAAACGGAAGAAATCGCAAACAATAATAAACGAATAAAATT
Organism: Nitrososphaerota archaeon; assembly: GCA_005877345.1. Taxonomy (GTDB): domain Archaea; phylum Thermoproteota; class Nitrososphaeria; order Nitrososphaerales; family Nitrososphaeraceae; genus TA-21. Next base: position 2,547 of record VBPR01000245.1, on the reverse strand, counting down.
ATTAGCAACTTGCTTTATTGTATTTATAGAATTTTCAATCTGCAATAATCATCATAGAAATTCTCCGCTACAATATTCAATCATATCCCTCCGGCCTCGTTCCGATATTGGTGCTTTTATGTAGGTTTCAACAATAATATGGTGAAACGGAAAAAATTGAAAAATCCAAAAATAATAGAGTCTGAAAGGCATCTTTATAGAAGCAATTCGTTTTAGAATAAACAATTGATTACCCAAGTATTATGTTATGTAGCTGCTACTTCCACGTTTATAGCTGGTATATTGCATCTAGCAATTATTCCAATGTTCTTTAACATAATGCCAATGGACGTTACAATATTCTTCCTAGTTTCAGGCCTATCTCAAGTCTTCTGGGTTATACCTGTCGTTAAGAGATGGAATAATCTCTGGCTTTACATTGGTATTATTGGAACGGTAATTTTGATTATAATGTGGCTCGTTGCTGTGCCCGGTAGTGGACATCAAGTAGATACAAATCAATTTGCAATAGAGGTCCTACAAATCATTTTCATAATATGCTGTATGCTTATCATAAAGGATAGGGCTGCGTTAAAAGTAAACAATGATAGAGTATGAAGCAGACTTGAATCTCAATGTCTGTGAATCAAGTCATATTACCATGAAAGAGAATTGCAAAAAGTACCAAGCCGTAACGTCTAAACGTCTTTTTCTATATCGGGTTTGTTTTTATAAACGACTCAATCTTTTTAGCACCAGATAGGTTAATAAACCGTCATTATCAAAGTCTTCACCAGCTTTTAACTCCCTACTGGTAGTAAGCATGGTCTCTATGGCCAAACCTGTAGCTAATTTACTATGCGGCCACAGTATGAATATTGATTGATGATCAGTGATTAATTCATTTACGAGCCTATCCAAAATTTCATAATTTCCTATTTTCTTTGATTCTATCTCTAATTCCATGAGACCATAATTTTTGTATGGTGGGCTTAAATGGTAAAAAGTTCTATCTATCGCAAATTCAAATTCGAGCTCACTAGGTTGACTGTTTATTGCATTAATAATATTTCTTTCGGTCTTTCGTTCTTGAATCTTTCTAAATTTAGCACTTGTTAGAATATTTTCTGGATCTTCATTAACATTATAAGCTGAGTGTTCGAATGCATGTCCTCCAAGACGGGAACTTAGTTCCTTCATGATTTCATCAAATGATTCACGTGACCAAGGTCGCTCTAACTCCACTCTTTCAGAATGAGATGGAGTCTCCTTTTTGGGAACCTTCAGAGTAATCTTAGACACTTCTCCTTCAATAGATCTTATCCGTAGCTCAATTTTATGGTTCTTTAGCCTTTTATACTTGTAATCGAAGTACGTATCTTTGATCGTCCATCTTTCCTTCTGTTCGGAAAGGTATCCGTTTCTCAGGAGCAACTCTTTTATTATTTTCCGCACCTGTTCGTTATCGTTAGAGAGAATTAAGAGAGCGTTTTCTATTTCGGATAAGTTGTATTTCATTAGGATTCTAAATTTATAAACATTTAAACGGTAACCATCCTAAGACGAAGGCAAATGAATAAATTCATTCATTGATTTAGATCTTCAAAAAACCCTCTTTTAAGTATAGCCTTTTGTTACCAAGTACTGTCATACGTAGTTAATGGATCAACGTGCGATCATAGCTGTTTCCTAAACACGGATATCACCTACTGCATTATATTATTTTGGAAATCGTAATATTTAAAACTAATAATCGATTAAGAACTAACTCTAAACCAATTGTTAAACCTCTTACCATTCTTGACAAAATTAAGCGAGAACCTTCGAAAGGTACATAATCGAATCAACAAGTACCTAAAGGATCCCAATGAAAAGCAAATTCATGATGTTAGAACTGCTATTAGGCGACTTGATGCTACTTTTTTGATACTGCCCAAGAAATATAGAAACGGATCGCCATTATCTGAATATGTTTTAAAATGTAAGGAATTTTTTAAGGTTAATAGCGAAATTAGAGATTATGATATTATTTATGCAAAGTTACAAAAATACCCTTCAAATGCACAAAGAGATAGTGTTATTGAAACATTGAGAGCAACAAGAGATGCAAGTTTAGAACACGCAAAGAGCATTGCAGGTTCCCTAAAAAGTACAGACACGAGTAAAATTATAGACAAGATCGGTGTAACAGAAAAAGATCTGCAAAAAAGATTTGATAAAATATTAGCAAGATTGATATCAAACATAGAATCGACATTTCCAGTTGTCCTTTCTGATTCTCTGAAAATAGAAGAATTACATGATCTAAGGATTTCTTGCAAAAAGTTAAGATATTTGTTGGAATTACTACCGGATGAAAACCAAGGTGCACTAAAAACAAGTAAAACTCTTCAAAAACTTCAAGATATTCTCGGTGCCATTCATGATTATGATTTTACAACTCATTATCTAAGTTCATCAGGACAATCATCAAAGGAAATTCAAGAGATAATAAATTCCGAGAATGAGGAAAGGAGATTAAAATTTGATGAATTCCTGAAGTATTGTAAGAGACGACTAGACATATCT
>VBPR01000022.1 GCA_005877345.1 Nitrososphaerota archaeon | reverse complement strand
TCTCGAGCCAAAACGTAAGTACGGGAAAAGAATTGCTGGTATCAGGTCAATCATCTGATACGATTGCCAAAGATTGTTCCGTTTACGTTATAGTTAACGATGTACGGCCATACCAAAGCGCCGTTGCAAGTGGTACAGGAGGAGCAAAGGATTTTTCTCAGTGGAAGTTTGTATTACATGAACAATATACACATCTAAACGAGGGTAACAATAAGATTACAGCAAAATTACTTTGTAAAACAGCACCTACACGATGGTATAGCGTAGTTGTCAATGGTGTTCCCAATTCCAATGTATCTGAGCCGTTATCTACAGTAGAGTCCAATCAACAATCCAATGTATCTGAGCCGTTATCTACAGTAGAGTCCAATCAACAATCCAATGTATCTGAGCCGTTATCTACAGTAGAGTCCAATCAACAATCCAATGTATCTGAGACTAGCAACGATACTCAGTTGCTTGTTACAATTTCGCCGCAAAAAGATCCAGTGGCTAGAGGAGATACCCAAAATACTACAATAACTGTTACCGATTCGAACCATAGGGCAATTGCTAATGCGCAAATTGATGGAACATTGATTTATCCAGGAGATAATTTTAAGAAGGAATTTAAAGGAAGTACCGATTCCGAGGGGAAATTTGTTTATTCCTGGACCGTCGGCAAGAAAGGTGACGTGGGACCACTCGTCATAGAGGTAGAGGCGTCAAGTGTGGGACACCCATCTACGTCGGCCAAAAATTCTTTTGAGATAGTCAAATCAGATGAGTCATCGAAAACCAAAAATCCATTCCAGAGCCACATCCAAAAGCCTTAATATGTAGCAACACAATACTGGCCCACCAGTTGGTGGTTGGCTAGACTAATAACAGATGCAGATTATTATATCTCCTTTTAATAGCCCGACAGAGGAATGGTTGTTTTTTTATCCCAATCTAGGCTCCCATTTAGGCTTTAACTGTTTTATAATTTGTTGAATTATTATGTCACAAGCACCACAAAAAGCATACTATGGTTTCATTCTGGTGGACCATAATTGGGCCTACTGGGTTGGCTAGTCTAACCATCAAGCGACTTTGTTCCAGGTAAACCTAGGTGCGTTTTCGTTAACCATTATAAAGTTTAAAGTCCTAGATGCAATTAATGAATATGAAAACACTATTTCTGGTAGCAACATTTGCTCTTTCATTGGTTATCGCGTATCCAATGATGAGTTTAGCACAGCAACAGCCGGAATCGGGAAATCAGTCATCATCAAACCAGTCATCATCTCAGCCACAGATTGAGATTCCGATGAATTTCACTCTAAAAGCAAAGGGTGGAGAGAAAGCAAAAGAAGGTCAAGAGAATAAGAGTATTTCAGTGGATGTAAACATTCAGCAGGGTGAAGGCGGAAGCCCCACGAAGGTACCAGTTACAGCTATGGTTCCAAATAATACTAAAATGGAGGATGTACAACTTTGTTCATCCATGAAAGAAGGAAAGGAATCGTGCCAGTCGTTAAAGGACTTCATGCCGAAACAAAATCAATCGTCCGGCGGATCATCTGAAGAGTCAAAGTCTTCTAGCAACACTAATGACAACGGCGGGCAATAACAACGGTAACTAAGACAACTAGGCAATTGACCTAGTTAAAAATATTTTTTCCCTTGCGAAATCTTGATTTTTGGGTTAATAATGTTTTGGAAGAATTACGATCTTTCTAGTCTGGCACCTTATTAATTTATCGATTTGTAATATACGGTAGTCCTTAATTGGTTAGTGGGAGGATTTTTTCTCTGTTCGGCTTCCAACCACCATCATACACCTGCCAATTGCTTTGATACTTATTTAACGTATGTTGAAATTATATAGTACAGAATTTTATTGTGGAGGGACGGCATCATCTTACCAGGGTTCACTCCCGTCTCCCCATCAACTATTTTATAATTTGTTGAACATGACAATACATCAAACAAGTCAACTTTTTACATTGAATAGATTAAGTGAGATACCACGTAGGATTCTTAGGAATATTTTTTCAGAAATAAGAATGGCTTCAGCACTTACAATATCTATATTAGCGGACCTGCTAGACTATACCGCGCCTCCATTGCTGGGCATGCCGATCGTCGGAGATGTCTTTGATTTAATTGTAATGAGCTTGCTTTATTCTTTAACTAAAAGTAAAGTATTATTCGTAATGAATTTAGCTGAATTCATACCTTTTGTTGGTGACTTTTTGCCAGTTTACACGGCTTCTACAATCATTTGGATATTAAGAGAATCGGGATATGATGGTTTGTTTATGACTAAACGACTAGTAAGATTACTTTCAAATATTCAAACTCGTGTTTGAAGTGGCTTATTTTAGAACAAACTCAAATACTCGGAGTTCATCTAAATAACATTCTATCATTCATTTCCTCAGACCAGTTATAGAGTATTAAAGCGAAAGTTCGATTTAAAATAGGCGATGAACGTCAAAATTTCATTTATTTATCTCATAACATAACAATAAGCTTCATAACATAAAAATACGCTTCACAAAGGTGACAAAAGAGGATGCCAAGACAAGGAAATACAGTTCTGACAATGAAGATCTGAGCAGTACTCAATTGTCTTGTTTGAAATCGTGGTTTTTCTGCTCGTCTGCTTGTTTATAGTGCGAACCGTCTCCCTCGTTACTCACTTTTGCTAACAACCATTGCTTTTTGATAAAGAAGAGGAGCAATCCGATAGCAATAACAACCATTAAAGCAATTACTGGAATAAATCCAGTTGGTAAAGTTCCAAAGTTTTGAAGATCGACACCATTCATACCGTATATACCCGCTATAAGAGTCAGAGGAAGTAATATCACTGTAAAAATAGTCAGAAGTCGCATGGTATCGTTAATTTGGAGCGATACTTTTGCAACATATAATTCTCGAATCGAATTAATGGTATCTTGGAATGACTCGACGAAATCAATTAATTGAGAAATGTCATCATTTACCATTTCTATGTATTTGATTTCTTCCTTGTCTTGTTCATTATGAACTAGAAAGTTTATCACGTTTCTAACGCGCCAAAAATGTCTTCTCAGAATTATAGTCTCTCTAGATAATATCTCAATCCGTTCAAATATTGATGGCAATGGTCTGACAAATGATTGCCTTTGATACTCATTTATAGACAGCTCCAATGCAGTCAAAAGTTGCTCATATTTGGTAACTATCTCAGCCAATATATTGTAATATAGTGCATCAATTTGAGATTCTTTAATTTTCTCATTTTTTACCTTCAATAGTCTTTCTACTAGTTCTTTGAGATTGAGATCTTGTGAGTGGATAGTAATAAGCCAGTGTTTTCCTAGAAAGAAGTATATTGGTTCAATCACAAGAGTTTCTGGATCCTTATTTTTCAACTCTGACATTATGGTGAAGGTATGGTTATCTAACATACGAATTTCTGGATTCTTCGAATTATTCAAGTATGTCTCTACAGCCTCTTTATTCAATTTGAATTTATTCGCCAAACTGAGAAATTCCTCACCTCCAGGAGACACTAGGTCTATCCACGTATTGTAGCCATTTCCTAGATCTTCAAGCGAACCTTCAGTTTTTATGTCCTTTGTATTATAGGAGATAATTGTTTTCAATTGTCATTATCCTCTTCCTTTCACCATAGCCTTTTCTTCCCTTATCACTTTATAATACTTATAGTCAAACACACTACTTAACAGTAACAAAAGACGCAAAGGAATCACTGCACTTTATCAGTGATTTTTGTTTTAGTAAATCACGAGTCTGTAACTGGTTATTTACTTCCGCACAGTTTTTCTAGGTGTATGGGCATCTGAAGGTACTATTAGTCTGGTACTTCATTCAAAAGTATTTCAAATTCTTGAGTTGGTTCATCTTCTCGTTCGAATTTAGGACTGACTAGTCCGCTGAGCACATCAATCCACAAAGAGCTTCCGTCATAGTTGGACCATGAAGTGTTACATAATTTATTGTAAACTAGTTATCATGGGAGATACATTCGAAAAAGTAAAAGAGGAAGCTAAAAAAGCTGCAGACAAAATAACAGATTCTGATACATATTTAGGTTCAGACGATGAAAAGGGAAGTAGACAGAATGAGAAAGGCAAAAAGGAGCCAATGAACCCACAAGATATAGCCGAACATGAACCAACTGCGGTCAAGAGAGATAAGAATCAGGGTAGTTCAGGTCAACCCGTTTAATCCTTCCTTTTTTTAAGTATCTGGTAGTAGTAATTATACTTATTTGACTTACAAACTAATTTTAAAGAGCATTCAAGTACCATTCGCATATTGAACATATGACGACATAAATTGGTAAAGACCAACAACATCACGCTCATTCCTTCTTAGAAAGCAAGAAAAATTTGATTTTGGAGAAACTGTCACTTTCGTGTCAAATTTTTCTAAAGAATAACGTCTAGGCTAAAGTAAAAAAGAGACAGAATAGAAATTAATCCTTCCTGTAATTCTCAGCGTCTTCCTTGGTTATTGAAAACCAGACTTTGTCTCCATCAAATCGTTCGACTAGACTTTTTGGGAGATAAAATTTGTCTTTATCGACAACCCCTTTTTTAGTAACGACTATTTCGGGTTCCACCTCATGTACTTCACCTAAATCATAGTCATTTATACCTCGTGCTTCTTTTTTTATGATGTCGTCCCAGTTTGTTATATTGCTCATGAGATCTATGGTACAACATTTAATATAAGTATTGAATAGTCCATTGCGAAAGCATGTTGCGATTGGACTTGACTGTTACCTTGGAGCGACCGCTAGATTAATGCAAATTGTCCGGTAAATAAAATTAGGTATGCCTTATGGCTGCAATAACCATTAACACAATCCAAATAACTAAGACAATTATTCCAATAATGATCAGAATGTTCCCAATAGTTCCAGCCGGATATGGAATAGGAGCATAAAATAAGACCGCCCCTATTACTACGAGAACTATCGCTAAAATTAGTAAATTCTGATTGGAAATTCCAGTCACACTAAATCATTAAGCAAACAAAGTTTATAACCATACTAATCTCTAAAAATATACTTTAAAGTGCATACCTTTTTCAAATACGAGTAATAAATAAACTGCTTTCAGAGTTACTATATAATAATTAGGAAAGGAGAAATTAAAGATCTAATGGATATATAGTTTAAAGTACTGTTATGTTCGATGCAAGGAGCATGTGACGGATGTTGGTACAAAGAACGTTGAATTAAAGGAAAAATATCTAGAGGATCAAGTAAAATACGTGTGTAATAAATGTGCCTAGACGAAAGATAGAAGTCTCTATTCTCATTTTTTACTGCTACAATTTCCTATAAAAAACGTAGTAAGCATGTGAAATTGATGAATTTCGATTAGCTACAGAATCTGATATTTTATTTAAGGGATAAATGATACTACATTAATAGAGCTAGTGAGTCGTTGGCTGTCTCTTGTTCCGACTCAGTCAAGCGTGGTTACATAAGGTTCAATTATTCATTATTAACAATGTACATCTGTAGCATCGCAGATAAAGAAATGACACAATTATTAAATGTTTATTTAGTCTGGTCTTTTGCGCTTTTTGAAATAATTTATTTGTTTTATGACTTCGGTTCGGAGTTCTCCCAGTTTTATTGGTTTCTGTAGGAAACCATTAATTAGACCGTTTTTAATATATTCTTCAAATATGTTGTCATTCGCCTCAAAGGCGGTCATAAGTAACGTTCTTACTAAGGGATTCACTCTTTTTATTTTATAAATTAAATCAATACCATTGATTCCAGGCATTCTCAAATCTGAGATTATGAGTACATATGCGCTATTGTTAATCCTAAAATGCTCAAATGCTGCCATGGGATCAGTAAACGTGAATATTGACACTGTTTTGATATTATTTAGGCCTTCACGAAACAAGTTAACAATGTCTAATTCATCGTCTATAATAGCCACTAGCCATTTACTAACCACTTAAAACGAACAACCTTCCATCAATCCTTTGATACCTGAAACTAGTTATCTATTATATAGATATACAGCTTAATAAATAATAAAAACCATTTGCAGTAGCGTATTCAAGACCTTTTGTTTTCCTTAAGAGGTTTCATCTCGTTTAAGTTAGGCATTCTTAATCAGGCAGGAACGATTTCTGAGAAGATTCTAGGTCCGATATTACATGCTATTTCTTCAGAGATAGAATAATTTTTCGTAGTAAATTTGAATTTTCTGTTTGGCCTTTGTTGCAAAACACAGTCCGCAAAGATACAAAGTGATTATAATAGTGCCAAAAGACCATCTTTTGGCAATTCGAAGAATAAAAAATCCATTAAAAGTGACTGTCGAAGAGATAATCCAATAGTGGATAATTTTTTATTCTTCATTCTTTATTTATCACACAGGTACAATGGCTGATGGGAGGTATGTGTCTTGTCTGCACTCATGATATGTGGTTAACCTCCCATCCGACTTTTAACTTTCTTATAATTTGTTGAGTATAAGAAGACAAGTGCAGAAGTCAAATACACGTTATGCCTCCAGGTGGGTCTTACGATGGCCCACCAAACACCAAACTTTACTAAATAATTGGAATTATTTTATTGGAATTATTTTATAGTTTGTTGAGCATAATTACTAATAAGTGTCAAGCACGGTTCATTCTGATGGGTCCGCTTATACCGCTGCATTCGGGCCTATCAGTATTTTAATATCTAAATTATCGCAAAGCATAATAACTTGTCGAGATACGTATTAATCTAATTAAGCCTCGCAAAATGAAAAAATCTTTTAATTATTTGATATCAACGAAAGTGACGTTTTAATTTGATAAATATTATTTCTTTATCTGACATTCCGATTAATGATAATCCTTTTTTAAGTAACTTATCCTTTATTTTCTGAGTTATTTTGTCCCTCTCTAATATTATTATCATTTTTGAAGGTTTCCTCTTCTACCAGTGTAAATATCGAATAAAACTTATAACAGTTAGAGTTGAAATATTTTTATAATTTGTTGAGCATGTTCTTACGTAAACCCGTTACAACGATTCATTCCTGGTGGTTCTTTTGAAGTTGGCCCATCAGTGTTCTAATAATTAATCTATTGATTATAAGTATGGTGGTCTTGTCACAGGGGCTGGTGGTTCACAATGTCTACCATCAATACGTCATTTACCTGTTCACCTTGAATCTCATTGTTATCTTGCAAACCGCCAATAATATCGTCTCCGTTTTTCGCCAATAATATCGTCTCCGTTTTTATCGTCCGTCACCAACTATAGGTAAACTATTTTCACAATCAATGTATTAGGCTATATTATAAATAAAGATATAAGGCTCTCAAATAACTTCAAAAATTGAAGAATACGAAAGTATTTTTACAATAAACTTGTTAAATGCAGGACTTAATTTTGTCTAAATCTGGCCAGCATTGAAACTAAAAAAAAGTAATTAGCGAATCTGAAGTACGAAAATGAAAGACAATGGTCGTCAAAAAGAGCAAAGTTCTTATGGATTTATTAGATACGTTGCGTTTGTCATTAAAAGGCTATAACATCAAGTAAAAAAGGTTTTAAGGAAACGGATTAATTATAGCTTCATGGACGTAAAGGAGTTAACGGAAAAAGAATATGAGAAGGTACTAGAATTATTATCATCAGCCGTAAAGAATAAAAAATACGCCCAACCTGAAGATCTTCAAAGAGCGTGCGTTCTTTTTTATAGTGTAAATAAACTTGGTTTCGTATTGGTCGACCTTGATGTTAATTCCATAATAGAAAAGTCAGGAGAGGATTATTCTGAATCTACAAAAGAACTCCTTAGACACGCGGCAAACACTTGTCATGATCTTGTCGAGGGATTGGAAAATGTGGAAAATGAAGAGTTCAAACTCAAAGAAGGTTTTTAATAAATGACATTTGGAAAAGATACATGCAGTAGTTGTGGTAAATATACTGACATAACTGCCAAAGTATTAAACGGACAAGAGACACTTTATTGTAAGGAATGCCAGGACAAGGAATTGAAAATAATGTTAGAAAATTTTAATCAAATAAAGTTCTACTGTATAAAATGTGGTTCTTCCAACGTAACAAAAAATGATACCAAAACAGGAATTAGTTTAACAGATATTCCAAATGCTATATACGCTAAAGCCTTTATAACGTGTAAGGACTGTGACCACAGGTTTTTTTTGAAGATGGAAGATCAGGGTAAAATTAATTGACAATATCTTCTCTCCACACTCCGAACAGAAAGTTATGATGATTTATTAGATGGGTTAAGGTTATCACTGAAAGGTTATCCTATTAAGCAAAAATTCAATAGGTTAGTTTTGGTCGCTTAATAATGATCTGCTTGTTAGTAATATTTAAAATATAACACATCATTAAACATTAAAATTAGATCAAAGATATGACATAACTGTTAGTTTGATGTAATAAGATTGTCATTATTTTAAGCTATTTAATAACTTATCAACATATTCTTTTATCAATCCAGTCAATCTTTTTCTTACGAGCTCCTCTGTTATTTCATTTTTTGCATAACTAGCTTCTATTGGATGAGCATCACCCAGCGTGCCTTCTTCAAAAATATGTACTCTACCATCCCTAGGAAAGAAAGTTATCCTTCTAGCTCTGTAATTTGATATCGGGTTAGAATCCTTTAATTCAAAGGTTATACCTTTAACTAACTGCTGTGACTTTTCTATGGCACAATTAAGTAAGACACTCTCCTCTTTAGTTTCAAGAAATTTTTTATACTCGACCATAACAGGAAGAATAATTTTTTCGCATATCTCACTGAAACCTTTTTCAGGAACTAACTCCATTTCTTTTCGCTTATTTTTCTCTAGCCTTCGCCGTTTTATTTTTTTCTCTAATTTATTTAGCAATGGACCTAACTCATCGTCTAAGCCTTTCAATTCTAGTGATTATGTGATTATCTAATATTATAGTATTTCACGTCGGTACAGCATACTACGATGATGTGCTGAGAGTGACCCAAAATACAATGGTTCGAATATATTATTAATAACCGATAAATTTGAAAACTTGTTATTTTAATATAACGTTGCTGGCAAATGAATACTCACTGGATAAAGAACAAACTCGCATTTAAATAATTTTGATTTTTACTGTCATTTAGATTCCCAGGACATCATTCATTCCTTGCGAACCGCAAACTGAGGTATTAAAGTTTGCTTACCTAGTTATTTTTATTTTAAATTAAACAAACGTTCGGGGGGTCTCAATGAAAAGCTACGAAATAGCGTTTCTGGTAATTATGTTTTTGGTACCTGCGTTAGGAATTTCAGTAGCACTGGCAGCCAGCCAATAACATAGCAACGGTCGAGGGCAATGGTATTGTGAGTTAAGTAGGTAACAAACCATATAAGATACTTTGGTCTAGGTGATTGGACTTGTTCTATTGCAGAATTTATCGGCACCCATAAAGGGCTAATGATGGGCCTTGACGGCAACATGATTCCGGCTACAAACAAAACATTCAATGTAGATTTCTGCATGGTATCTCATTGGAAGAATCGTAAAATCGTTGAAGAGAATTTGTTTTATGATCTGGTAGGTATGATGAAACAACTTGGTTTGATGTAGATCTTTAGTAGTAGAATCAGTCAACTAAAATCGAAATTGGAACTTACAAAATCAGTTGAGTGTGAAAAGGATCTGTAAGGGCAGTCCTGAATTTCTTTGGAGGTAAATTAGCAGATCGCAGAGGAGAAAAAATATATTGATTTTGCCTCCGAATGCATCGGTACCCACGACGGTGAAACAAGACTTATGTAATTGAAGTAATAGTCAGCTTTTATTTTTCATTATGTTAATTATAAACGAAAAGAATGATATAGCATGTTGTGCACTAATTCATTGATTAGTATTAAATTTCAAGGTGTATGAATTTGAAGGTACTGATGATATCAACAGAATACCCACCTATGCAAGGTGGAGTTGGAGGCTACTGCAAGAAGTTAGTAGATTCGTTGAGAAGAGAAGGTGTGCAGGTATTTGTCGTATGCAATGACGATGGAAATGGAGATTATAATGGCATCTCACCAAAGAACCAAGATAATTCTAGAGTGCTTCTAAATATAGTCAAAGAGGTTGAACCAGACGTTGTCCATGTGCAGTATGAGCATGGACTGTATGGAATACATTTAGATCCAATAAATCCTAGAAGAACTCACACAAATATAGAATTATTTTACCGTCAGTGCACAGTTCCAATAGTTTCTACTTTCCATTCGGCTTACACTTTTACTCAGTGGATGAGATTGGTAGTTCCTTTAAATAAAAGAAAATTTGGGAGCATAGGGACTTTGCTTAGGATGGCGTACGACTATTGGACACATCTAATAAATTATCGTTCATTTAATTCGCTAAATAAGCGAAAAATAGGCCGTAATAAGGCCGGAGTTGTATTTTCTAAATATCTGGCCAATAAGATCCCAGGGAGTACTTTGATATATCATGGCGCAGAACCCAGCATTTCACCTCCTCTAGAAAGAAAGGAAGTGAGGAAGATGTTGTCACTGCCTGAAGATGCCAACTTAGCCTTAGCCATAGGCTTCACGACCGCAACCAAGGGATGGGATGTAATTCGAAAGATGAGGATACCCAAGGACTGGAAAGTTGTAATAAACACCTCACGAAACCATTACGGGAGGGAAAGACTAAATGTTAAATTTGAAAATGAAGGTGTGATCAACCTGAACAGAGGATTTCTAAGTGACAAAGAGTTGTCATTGCTCTTCTACTGTGTTGATGCTCTTATCCTTCCATACAAAGTAGCTTCTGGTTCAGGTGTTATGTACGATGGATTAGCTCACGGACTTCCCTTCATTTCAAGCAAACTAGAATTTTTCAAAGAGTTCTCCGATATGAAGTTGGGTATGATGGTAGATCGTGATCCAGTCGAGTTCTCAAATTCTCTTGTAAAACTTAAAATGAATTATAAGAGATACAAAGACGCGGTTGTAAGCTTTAGAACCCATCTGCTCTGGAAAGAAGTTGCAAAAAAGCATATTTTGCTCTATAACTCGATTATTGACCGTACCAGTTCTCCTCTCGTAAGAAAAATTAATAAATAGTGACAGCTACTTCCTTTGAGAACGTCTGAGCATACTAGAACTTGCTAAATGTGATTTGAGCCCAATGCTTCATTTACAAGGGTATCCCACTTGGGAACAGACGCCTAGATTACGATTTCTTTGAATGATCTGATCATTTTCAAATAATTTCAGAAAATAATGGATCATAATCATTAGATAGAATGTTTCCCATGTTACTACATGGCAGATGAAGAATCCTACATTACCAAAGTTTTGCCACAATCAATTAAATTTTATTTACCTCGAACAGAGGGTTATATGGATGTTGTTAAGGAAATAGTGTCCAAGTACGACAGCATATCGCTGATTGAATTCGACGGTTATTTTGAAGGAAAATTCGAACCTGTCAAGTACACACGATTAGAAGTTCACACGGCGAAGGTGGAAGAGCGACACGTTATAGAATACGCTAATAAGATTCGAAACAGGCTAAGGCAAAATTCGTTAGCACTTGAATTAAACGATAAGCTCGTACTTGTAATCAAACGCTGAAAGAATCCAGTAAGGTCATTATAACGAGTATGAACTGATTAAAGTTGGGAGTCTACTTGAAAAAATTATTGTTACCATTAAGAAAATTGTCAAAAAGTCTAGCACTAGCAATTCTTTCGGCAGCAACGACAGGAGCTCTCATCAAGGACAGGGCATTTACTTTCAAAAGTATATTAGACACGTATCTTATTCGTCACTTAGCCAATGCTAATCCTGCATATTTGCAATATTCAGTTTACTACTATACTTCCATTTTAGAAATAAAAGGTAAAGGTTCAGTGAGACGCCGATGGCATTTGCAATCGCAATTATTGCATCTCCTTTTAGAACTCCGTAAAGTACCCAAAGAGAAAGTCCACCTGTAAGACATATAATTAGCCATTTAGATACATCATCAGTTTTCTTAGTTTTAAGAGATTTCCTAATTTGGGGAACTGTACTCCACAAACTAAATAACGTGGCAAGTACTCCTATCAAAAAAATGAAATATTCACTGATTACCATTAATTACAACTAGCCCTTCCATGCATGAATATAGAAACGTTACTTAATTTCATACGTAGACAACCAGAAAAACGCTAAATTCTCATTTATCAGCAGTACCGTGTTATTCACTCCAACCAAAGGATCAACTTCCAGTTTTATTAATAATTCTCCACTTAAGTAACCATCCTTTAGCCACCGTGAATTTCCTTTTCTAAGGCATCTTTTAGCAAGTTTACATGACTTAACCTATCAGTCTTTATTTTTTTCCATGTATTGGCGAGTTCCTGTTTATTTGCATTTTCAGCATCCTTTATGTACGTGTCAATAGTATCGAAGAGAAATTCCGCATCCTTGCCCATGACCTTCAGAATATCATACATCGTGTTTGATAGAGGTGTTGAATTAGACATAATCTGTTATTGTCATAAAAGTATTTAACAGCTTTAACTTTATAACTTGACGTTCATAAAATCTATGACTGGGGATTTAAACTCAACCCGCTTATGACCTAACTGCGATTGGCTGTAATTGCAACCAATTTCCAGATTTGGACTAAATTATACGAATCTTGAAACCACTTTAATAAGAATAGAGTTCTTTCAAGGGACAAATGAAGCTATAATATCGTTCTGCACGAAGATAACTATAAGTCCAGATAATAGTATAAAATAAAATGGGAATTAAACAGGATCTCCTGTACTTCCCTGGTTCTTATCTCTCTTAACGGCACTTGGTTGATGTTCTTTTATATTTTCTGCCGACATTGGATCGTTTGAGC
>VBPR01000021.1 GCA_005877345.1 Nitrososphaerota archaeon | reverse complement strand
GCCCTTAATTGCATCGAAACAAAACTGAATTACATATTAGAAATTCTAAATAATTGGCGATAGCATATGCGGGTTGATATATGAATTTGGCATGTTTTTGATCAAGAGGATAAAATATCAATGAAATTAAAGAGATGAGCATCAATTGATTTTTCCCTTGTCAAAATTTGATAATTTTGCTTGACTTGATTTCTACTAAACATAATAATTATTATTGTAGTCTAGAACCATGAGTAATCCTGTACATTGCTGTAATAAAAGGCAATGATTAATGTCATCCATATGAAATTAATTGTCCTATGATAAATAATGGATTATGATATTAGTTTTCAATGAAAGAGATCAAAACAAGTAAAGTCAGGTTCCCCCTTTACGATCACACCTGATTTGCAGAATTTAACTTGCATCGATATAATAAATTACTTCCTTATCGCAGACAGGAACCACTTTGGAAGTATGTTGTAATTCATCCTGACAAAATAATTGAATGCCGAATCTAACACATATGTTTTTGCCCAGTCGTCTTTAGACCTTATGGACCTACCATACGCTTGCACTAATCTTAACGCCGTCTGCCAATAATACCATTCGTTGTTAATTTTCCTCTTCTCTGAAGTCCATTTATCGGCGATGTTAGGATAAGGCACTTTTGTAATTATTTGAAACCTGGACAAGTTATCTTTTAAATCAAGCCCAGTATGCAGAGAGGGGGAAATAAGTACAGTTGGTTTCTTACTTTCGGCATGTTCCTTTATTACTTCGTCCCTTTCGATTTCGGGATCTGTCAAAATTAATCTCCTTGAATTCAATTTTGAAAGATTTTCCTTGATAAAATTTAGCTGCTCATAAGAAGTTGTATGTATTATACCCTTATCGTTACTATGTATGTGCATTATATTATCAATTGCCCGTGATATTTTTGTCTTTATATCCACCTGCTGTAAATTACTAAAATTAAGGTATTCTACACTAAGAGGAAAAATGGGTCTATTTTCAACAGGGAAATCTGATTGGATTTGTATGAATTTAGTTTTATTCTCTTCTGAGTCTATTCCGAGATTCTTCTCAAACGTTATATGATTAAGAATTGTTGCGCTCATAATTAGTGTTTTTGGACATTTTTCAACAATTGTTCTAATATACTTGGAGGCATCCAAGGGTTTCAATTCTACTCTCACAACATCGTAATTTTCTTTATGCACTTCTGAGACTATCCAGTTTTTAGGACTTGAAAGAATGTTATTTATAGTTCTCGTGAGCTTTTCGATATCCTGTACAATATCAATCAATAATTCTTTATGAATCAAGTTTTTTCCACTTTCCGACTTGATATCTATTTCTAGACTAGAGTCATCTTCAAATAACTCTGACGCGCTTACTATTCTTTTGTTTCTTGCTTTAGCCTTCCTTTTTGAGTCATATCCATATTTCACTTTTCGTTCCTTTACCAAAGAATAAACGAGAGAGTCATATCCTATTAATATGAGGATAGTTTTCTCCAAGTCAATCAAAAAATCTAACCAACCATCTATATCATATCCATAATCGACCATCTTAAACTTAGGAATATATCTTCTCCACCTTTTCTTTGATATCGAAAGTCCTCTGAATTTTACAATTTCAGCTTCAATTAAATGTGCTTCATCCAGTACTAGTAATTCCCGTTGTTGCATCATATTTTTGTTTGTTAGTAATGATAAAAAAATTGAGTAATTAAAAATTGAATGACTTGCTTTTAATGCTTGAAATAATTGATCAAAGTAGTAACATGGATTCCATTCACGAGGAGTATCAAAATTTTTTAAATGAATCCAATTTGAATATTCAGTTTTATAATATTCTAATTTTTCCCTACTAATTAAAGTTCTTTCATTTTCTTTTCCCTTGTTTTCAGTTTTATAATCATTTATGAAAGTTCTGTATTTACACCCTGTTCCTTCCATGGATTGATCAGATAAACATGGCCCATATTCACAAGAGGTATGTCTGCACTCATTTTCGGATCCCGAGTTACACGAAGTACAAAAGTATTTTCCTTTCTCAATAAAGTCTTCTTTAACCCTACACAAGAAGTTGCTTTTTCCTTTAGCGACTTTTAGAAGCTTGTAATCATTGGTATACTGAGTTTGGAGATCCTTGGTTGCAGTACATATGTAACTAGACCCAAGCGCTCGGGCAATCGTTATCGCAATTGCACTTTTCCCAAATCCAGTTGGCGCTTCCAATATAATGTATTTATAACCTGAATTAAAAGCATTACAAACCTGCTCAATAACTTGTTCTTGGTTACTTCTAAATGAAGTGTGAGGAAAATTTTTTAAGTAATCATTTACACTTACTACTTTATTCAATTATATAGAAAGGAGATAAGTAATTGCTGAAATAAATTTTTCCTATTTTATTTAATTTGGTCTTCAAATATTCATATACTTTTCAAAGCCCCTTGGAGAGCTATCTCTATAATTATGGAGAACAGTATAATAAAGAAACACAAAATTTGAAGTAAATTTCTTAAAAAGCAGGTACGACTTATATGAAACCAAAGCATTAGGTTTGATAGTCAGATAACATGAGATCCCACTACGTTCTGATATCATTCTTATTTCTCATATTAATTACGACTTTTATTCCTCATTTTATCTCATTTGCCCATCTTTCTCATACGCCCCATTACAATGGAGGATCCAACAGAGATGGAATGGGAAAGTACTATCCATATATGGCTTTAGATCCGGAATATGCCACTCCTAACAAGCCAACTCAGATAACATTTAGCGTACAAGACTTTGATGGAAAAGACGTATACGGTATTGAGACAATGGTTGAGATCTATCAAGAAAGTACAGGGGAAAGGGTAAAGGGATTCCCTTGGACAGTACGGGATATCGGAGATTTCAATCTATATTATGTGTTCCCTTATCCAGGCTCATATGAAATAGTGCTTAGTGTAGCTAACGATGACAAGATGGTGAATCACAACCAGTTGGATCCCCCAAGATCCATTCTGTCTAGTATAACTGATTGTAATTGTCAACGAGTAATATTCAATGTTAATATCTCAGACTCGTGGGGACTGGTTAGAAATTCTCTTTTGGCCATATCCATTTTAACTCCAATCATAGTTCTTGGAATTGTCTTAGGAAGAATTTATTATAAGAGGAGAAACCAGACTTTAGATGCGATACCAGAAAAAGAAAATCTGAAATATATAATTATGTTACTTGCCATAGCTGGCGGCTTAGTACACATGGCGATTTTTCCCGAACACGGATCATTACAAATTTATTATTCAGTTTTCTTAATGGCAGCAGCTGGAGCTCAGGTAGCATACGGAATCTTGTATATTTTGATCAATTTTGCCGGTGATTCCTATTCGGGTAACAACAGGAAATATATTTTAAGTCAATACAAAAAAAGGGTGGCTTTAAATCTTTTTGGATTGATTGGAACATCTGTTCTCATAGGATTGTATGCGTATTCGGTTATTATAGCACCTCCGTTGTCGCCTGACAATAAGGCGGAGAACATTGATGCTGCAGGAATTTTGGCAAAGTCAGTAGAGATATTCTTGGTAATTGGAATAGTTTACCTGATAGCATGGGAAAAGCAAAGGGTAAAAAAGATTCTTGTCAGTGCAAAATAATTATTAATTAATGATAAGGAAAATGATAAGTACTGAGCTATAATAGAGATAGCAATATAATCTGAATCTTAGTTCAAGATATATTTTAACGGGGGATTACTTATAATGTAATTAAGTTGGTATTATTTTGATCTTTATTTTTTTCTTGCTATTATTTAAAATAAATAAGCATTAGATGTGCATTACGTTACCTTCTAGAAGCCTACGCCTTGATGAGCTTGCTTACTACATTCTGTATCTTCTTTATTAGTTCAACGTGGTCAGAGGAGATATCCATAGAAACGAGAAGTAAATTGTTATCGATTGGTACTGTTAAGAGCTTAATTTTCTCCCGTTCAGAAAAAGTATAAAGTACTTTACCAAAGACATTATCAAAATCACGTCTTAGAACATTATTTATGGCATATCCAAGATAGAGCCTAATTGAACCATCGTCCCTTTCTAAAGACCGCAATCCATTCTTCATATCCCCTGCAATTAAATTTCCCATTTGATCGATTATACCCACGAATCGTATCTTCTCATTAATCCCAAAAATATCATTACACAATACGCTGAAGTCTTCCAATTTAGAGTCTAGAAAATAAAAATCTTTTTGAGTAATATAAAGCGTAGAAAATTAGGTTTTTCTAGGTTTTTTACATTAATTTCCTGAAATATAACATTAATAAAAAAACAAGTTGAAAAAACATTAGTCACTATCACTATTCAACCAATATTCCAAATTTCTTAATAATTACAGGACCTCTTCCATCCGAAGTTTTTCAATGTCTGGTGGACTATTTTTATTACGATATCCCACAAAAAGGGTATTTCGATTCAATTCAAAATGCTGTATATGTCTAAACGGTTCGTGTAAATTTTAGGTAAATTGTTAAATGTCTTGTTCTCCTTCAGCTTAGTTACTTCTATTGTTTTTTTGACAGTAAATGTGGTTCTTATAATCCAAAGTAAATCTTTTCTCCCTTCAAGAGCCTTAATGTTAGCCATGCCACGTTTGGAAATTTCTGATTCAATTAGAACTAAAACTTGAGAAACCTTAAATTCAAATTAACTCATAGTTAATGCTGCAAATATATGGGCTTTGCAATGAAATTTGTGATGCTTGCCATAGTACAGTTATTAGTAGTTCTCTCTTTAGAGATTGTTTTACAATCATCATTTGCTCAAAACTTGTCGGAGGAAACAGGCAATAAAAACTCTTCAGTTACTCAATATGAAAATCCATACATAGGAATTAGACTGTCACATCCATCTGACTGGGGAAAGATAGTTGAGTTGGATGAGGGTTGCCATAAGCAACCATCTTGTGTTTTAGGCTTGGATGGAACGAGTACTAATTATACATTTGGCTTTTCATTGCAAAAATCTTCTAAAGAAAGTTGTAATTGTATGTCCTTAATGGATCATGTCAGAAATGGTTTTAACACTCAGGTTACTTCTCTCAATGGTTTTTCCTTTATAAACGATAATCAAACTACTATCGGAAAAAATTACCCGGGTTGGCAATATGAATACTCATTTTTACATAATGGCGCAGAGGAAAGAGGAATTAATGTTTTTGCTACGTTCAATGACACGTATTATTCAATAGGTGTTACTTATCCGGAGGAATCAAGAGCAAAACTATTACCTGAATTTAAAAAAGTAATCGATTCTATAGAATTTTTACCTGTTCAAGATCAAATTACCAAAATACCTTCATTTATGAATATGAGTGAGGTGGAAGGATCCAAATCTAACACAGCTTCAAAAAATAATCTCAGTGGACTTCAAATATTGAGCCATAATTCATTTACGGATTCTGAAGGTTATATGCACGTAGTAGGCGAAATAAAAAATAATTCCCCATCTGCTGAGACATATGTAAAAATCATAGGAACCTTTTACGATATCAACAATCAAGTTGTCGGAGCACAATTTTCCTATGCAAATCCTCCTTCCCTTGGGGCAGGAGATAAGGCTCCGTTTGAAATAATCCTTACCTCTGCAAGTGTTCCTACTTCTCTGATAGATCACTATATCCTACAAGCGAGTCACGAGTGAAGAGATACGGCTCAGGCAAATAAATTACATAAAGATCAGACCAGGCAAGTTATAATGATTTGTTAGATCCTTTAAGGCTACACCAAAGGAGTATAACACCATAAACTTATGAAGGAGGATTTTGTGGAGCTGGGCCTGATTTTTGTCCGAATGACGTAATGGCTAATGGCTAATTACTGAATAATGGAACTGCTAACGGTACAATCGCTGTTATCAAAAATGGGAGCTCTTATTCCTGCATTATAAATTAATTAATTTTCATTATTTAATACAATAGTTCCTAATTTGTTTATATTTTTTTGTAGAAATTTTAATAAATTAGCGGTCAGAGTGCATAAATATTTTTAAATAAGCTCTGAGAAGGCAATGTCATGACAGATAGCTTGGGGATGTATGCAATAACTACTCTGGCTTTTGTAATTTTTGTAATAATCTTAGGCTCAGCGAGAGCTAAAAGATACCGAATCCGCCCTGCACCTGTTGCATCATCTGAAAGTAAAAAAGTAAGGTATTCATCTGACGGGAAACCATTGTCAGATTAACTTTTTTTTTCAGGACTCGTAAAATAACTCCTTACTTCTTTTTTAAGCGTTTTAGCGCACAACTTATATTTTGGTCGTAGGCGATTTTTTTATGGTTAAAGGTTCAAGAAGAGGCGGGAGAGTCAGAGACAAATGGAGAGACAAGCAATGGCTCATTCTTGACTCGCCGAATTCTTTTGGGGATTTTGGAGGACATCATATTAATTATCTTCCTATATCAGATGCCAATACCGCAATAGGTCGAGTTATAGAGAATACATTATTTGACATAAAGAAACAGGATCCAGCTGATCATAAGACAAAGGTATTTGTGGAAATCGAAAAGGTTAACGAGGGTGTTGCTAGTACAATATTCAAGGGACATGAATACGGAAAGGAGTTCCTGAGAAGCCTAGTCAGGAGAGGCAGTTCCATGATTACTCACATTCATAATTATACTACAAAAGATGGTCATGAATTTAGAGTTGAAATTATTGCGTTTACCCAGCGCAGGATAAATACTTCAAAGAAACATGAGTTAAGAAAAGTAATACATCAATTATTATCTGAAAGATTACCACAATGGGATCTCAATACCTTCATAAAACAAGTTACTGACGACAATAGTGAATTTAATAGAGAAATTCAGGAAAAAGGAAAAAAGATTTCAACACTACGGCACATAGGTATTAAGAAGACTAAACTTGTATCGTCACATAAAATTCCTATCGAAAAAGTTGATATTGTAAATGAAATCGAAAGCAACGAAGAGCCACCTGCTGAGATGGAAAAAAGCGCCTAGTTCTATTTAATTTGAGTTTTATTTTTATAATTATTACTGAAATTAATTAAGTTTGACACTTTCTGCAAGCATACATGCTTTAGCTCACGCCACAGAAGATATTCCAAAATTAATCCTTAAGATGAATGATATATTTTCTATTCCTAAGGAAAGATTTTTAATTTCACGCACCAGAGGACATTGGGACAATGAAATATCTCTAATCGGAGCAGATTGTAATCATCAGGAATCTAGTGCTTTGTTGGAGACAATAATTTCAAAGCTAAAGACTGGCGAAAAAAATTATCTTTTGCACTCAATATCTAACTCTTTTGATGAAAGGGACAATTTTTACATCAGGTTGAATAAACAATCTGTGTGTATGGGAGTAATATCACTTTCAGAACATGATTCCATAAGAATCAGATTCAAGCCAACAAAAGAGTATAACCAAAATAATAAATTCAGGGATCATGTGATCGATTTATTTACAAAAAAATAGATTTAGGAATTCATGTCTCAGATATTGACAGAGCCTTGATTATGTCCAAGATATTAGATCTGGACATAATAGGTATTGATTCTAATTATTCGACTAACATAAAACCGGTAGAAAATATTATTCTAAGAATGGATAAAAAATACCCAATGGCAGAGTATTATCCTTATTTGATTGTTTCAGATAACATAAAAACACTGGATGGTAAAACTGACCTGTTTCTCATCGATCCTTTTCAAAGGAAGGATGCAATTAAAAGCAAAGCAAAAAGAGCACTTGGTGTAGAAATTTCAATTGCCTTTGCAAAAAAACTTAATGCTACTATGGTTGGAAAATGGCTAAAGGAAGTGAAATCGATTTATGAATTCTGTAAATCTAACGATTGTCAGTTCATATTGTCTAGCGGTGCTAGCTCTATCACTGAGCTAGTGTCTGCTAGATCATTTGAATCAATATTAAAGCTTATAGGTGTATCTCCAAAAAATTACTGGAATGAAATTACTGAATGGCTGTACATAAAAAATAAGGTGAGATGGGTTTATGCTAAACCATAGAGAAAAAAGAAGATATCTTGCAATAATATATGATGAAAGTAATGTATACCGACATTTCCAATTACATGATAAAATTGTAGAGCGTTTTAAGGAGCTTTTCGGAGTCATCCATTACGAATTGGCAATGTTGAAACTATATGATTCTGAATTTGGAAACATATTGTTTGTTGGATGTAGATTGAAATACCTTGACTATTTCTTAGTTTCATTGAGCTTAACTCATCCCTCTATCACTGTTGTCAGTTTATCAGGTACGATAAAGAAGTTGAGAAAGAACGTTTCTAGCTTAGACATAAGAAACATTAAAAGCGACGTAAACTAAACATATCAAGGGGATGAGGTGAACTTTTGTTGCTGCTCGAATCTGAGGAAAAATCTATGAAGATCTCGCGACGATCTGACCCAATTCATGATTTCAAAACTTATTAAATATTGGGACATTGCACGATGAGGCATTCAGCGTGAGACAGTAGTAATAATAATGAATTTAATTTGAATCTTCAATATTTTTCCGCAAAAACTGTAATATCACCTATTGTGAAAATCAATGTACAATATGTGTTTGACTTCATTAAACCACAACATAACCCTATGCCCTATGATAAAAAAACTACTAGATAGTCGACTGATGATACTTTGTTGGGAGCCAGATTGATTTTTTTCATAGGAAACCATTTTCACATTCGAGATTTGCTAAAAAAGGTAGTCGTTTTTTCCATGATTATAATTTCTGTATATTTTATTGGAACTTCTGAATCTTTCACAATTGAAGCTTCTACTTTGATACTAAGCAACACAACGTTAGACTCAATAAACCCTCAGTTCTCTGTGTCCAAGAATAGTATTCATGCATCTTGGATAAGTGATCTCAATTCGAAGAATAGCGATGTGATGTTTAAGAAACTCGATAAGGACTCAAAGTCATTTACTAGTACTATGAACATAAGCAATTCATCCGGAATTTCAAACATAATTAAATTAACAAATAGTGAAAATAACGTTTACACTACATGGGAAGATAAGCAAGCAGGTCAGTGGGAACTACTATTCCGCAAAAGTCAGGATAATGGTGTAAAATTTGGCAAGGTAATTAACTTAAGTAAAACAACTGGTAACGTGCACCTTCATGATCTATTGGCAGCTGGAAAAAATGTATTCGCTGTGTGGGCCGCAAATGAAAATATTTCATCAACAAATAAGGATGTTTTCTTCAGGAAGAGTCTGGATCATGGCGAATCCTTTAGTGATACAATAAATTTGAGCAACAGCAATGACGATTCGCTGGATCCACATATGGCAATAAATCACAATGGATCTGTAATATACGTCGTTTGGACCGAATGCGATATTAAACGTGACGAACCTATATGCAATATAGAATTTACAAAGAGTATCGACCAAGGACATACTTTTACAATTCCAAAAAAGGTAAGCAATACGATACAGCGCTGCGATAGCATCTGCAATAGCACAATCAGTCAAGCTGCATTTGATAGGATGGCTAGTAATGCTAGTTCCAATGTGCGGGCTCCCTATTTATTCAATAATGCAACAGTACAAGAGGGGATCAATTCTATAAATCCGACTGTCTTTGTTACGTTGGATGGTAAGAATGTATTTGTATTATGGGAACAAGCGGAATCTGGATCAGGACATTCAGAAATATTACTTAAAGTTAGTAATGATTATGGGAAATCTTTCAATTCAGTAATTAACGTTAGCAACACCTCTGGAGTTTCGCGACTTGCGCAATCTCAGATTGTAGGAGAGGACCTTTATGTAGTATGGTCTGATTCTCTAGATCATAACAAAACCTTTGATGTTATGTTAAGAAAAATTGATGCAAACCACAAAGCTGGAAAGGTAATAAATTTAAGCAACAATACGGGTAACTCTGTCTCTCCATCGATATTGGTCAGTAACAACCGTATCTTTGTTGCTTGGAGTGATGATACAAATAATGCTTCAATTTTGTTACGCATTGGAGACACTTCAGGGTCATTCGCTAAAGCAAAAGAACTGAATGGTGACAATGCAGAAAGTTATACAGACCCCTTAATTTTTGAAGCAGTGGATAATGTATGGATTGCCTGGACTGAATACAATAATACGAAGCACAAGATCGTTTTAGTTGATCAAGAAAAATCTGATACTCCCCATTCTCAATAATCATATTCATATTATTTTTGATTACGCCCATTCTTACACTGGATTAAATAAGAGACCTTGGATAATTTTGCAAACTTTAGAAAACTTACACCACAGACCCGACTTGATTTACTTTCATGTACAATTGTAAAAACAATTAACAACAGATTTAGTTCTTAGTAACGAGAACCTTATTAAGTGTAAATTTCATATTTTTTGCAATTATCGTTACCAAGAACATTGATATCATTATTAAGACCATTGTTCCACTTGGAGCCAAGTTTAAATAGTATGATATAACTATGCCAAAGACTACAGAAAAAATCGAAATTGCGCATGAAATAAATATAGTTTTCTTAAATCCTTTTCCAAGCATCAATGCGGTTATGTTTGGAATCACTATCAATGAAGAAATTAGTAGAACTCCAACAAGTCTTATTGACGCGATTATAGTTATGCTTGCAAGAATAATAAATAGAGTGTTGATCCAACTGACATTTAATCCGCTGACTTTTGCTTGTTTCTCATCAAAAGTTATGAGAATTAATTTATTGTAGAATATGTAAATTACTGGAATAACTATGGCGTCTGTAATCATTATAATAATTAGGTCATCATTACTAACAAGAAGAATATTTCCAAATAGTATACTAAACAAATTTACTGTGAATCCTCCAGAAATACTAATCAAAATAATTCCTATAGCCAAGCCGGATGTCAAAAGTACAGCAATAGAGGAATCGGGTGGAATCTTTGTAGATTCCCTTAATTTATTCACACCGACTGCAGACAAAATGGCTACGATGTATGCTGTCCATAATGGATAGACTCCAATGAATAAACCTAATGATATTCCACCGAATGTCACATGGGCAAGAGCGTCCCCAAATAAAGAATGTCGCTTAAGTACCAGAAAAAGGCCTACAATGGAACAAATTACGGATATTGCAATTGCAGATAAAAGAGCTCTTTGCATAAAGCCGTATTGAATTATATCAAATAGCATTCCCATCAGCTTTTTTCTAAATTGTTGTCCCCATCTTCAGTTCTACGAAAATGAAGGTTCATGTGTGATTGCATCTCAAATTCTACATAAGACTTCATTCGTTCGTCATTTCCAAAGAAGTCCCCAGATTCACCATGGAAGAATAATTTCCTATCAATACAGGCTACCTTATTTGCTAGTCTTTCGACAGCATTCATATCATGTGAAGACCACACAATAGTTATTCTCTTATCCTTGTTCAATTTCTTCAAAAGATCATAAAATCTTTCTTGCGTTGCTGAATCGATACCTGTAGTGGGTTCGTCTAATATCAATAAATCAGGGTCCTTCACAAGAGCTTTTGCAATAATTACTCTCTGTTGCTGTCCTTCAGAAAGTTCTCCTATTCTCTTATCTGTATATGCATCCAATTCAACAAATTTAATTGCATTGTAGATAGCTTCTTTGTTAATTTTCTTTCCGATCATGCCCAGTGAAACTATTTCCTTAACTGTTGCAGGAAATGTCTGTTCTACAGATTTTTTTTGCGGCACATATCCAACTCTCTGAAGGGTCTTCTTATTTTGTCTAATGTCCGATCCAAAAAGATTGATTTCACCTCTAAAATCGTTAATTATCCCAAGCATGCACTGAAATAAAGTGGTCTTTCCTGCTCCATTTGGACCAATGATTCCAAGAAAATCCCCCTTGTCAACTGTGAAAGAGATATCGTCCAATGATGGGATCGAATCATAGTAATATGATAATTTTAGTACTTTAATTATTGGTTGCATTCTAATCCCACCGTCAAATTTTTTATATTTTCGTTCATTTTGTCGATATATCCAATTCCTACTTCCTGTTCGTACTTTGTTAGTCCTTCTATGGGACTTAAAACAAGGACCTTACCATCTGGAATTTCCTGAGCAACCACTGATGCGTACCGTGAATCCATTAGCTCTTCTGAATAGATAACCTTAAGATCCAAACTTTTTGCAATATTGATAATCTCTGCTAATCTTGTAGGCGTTACTTCTGCTTCGGGTCCTGCATTAGAAATACTGTGTTGATTTAATCCATATTGTTTTGCAAAGTACGAAAATGAATTATGAAACGTAATAAAGTCTCTTTTCTTGCATGACTCCAAGTAAGTTTTTATTGTTTTGTCAAGATTATCAAGTACATTTAAAAAATTTTTTGCGTTGTTAAAGTATCTATCTCTGTTATTGGGATCAATCGTCATCAAACCGTCACGTATATTTT
>VBPR01000020.1:3572-20111 GCA_005877345.1 Nitrososphaerota archaeon | reverse complement strand
TATGTTTACCAGTTATCGCCTTGGTTTTTATGTTAACTCTGATGAGATCTGTAGATCTCATTTTATATCTTGGAACCTCACTTGGTGTGATCCACATCCATATCCTTTCAAATCTTACACTATGATTTCCAGATATTGCCGTGTTTAATCCTAATGTGTAAAGATCCTTAACACAATTTACTAGCTCAGTCTTTAGATTCAATGGCTAACCTCAGTACAGTTGCAATGATGATATTTATCAATTTGTGGCTAGATTCGGTTAACTTGCTTCCAATACTTTGAGTTGAAATCTTCTTACCATACTATGGTAACATCCTATATTTAACTTTAAATATTTCTTTTATCGGATTGCTAACTAGACTTGGTTTGTCCCTGAAGCTCATTGTTTTTTAAAGCTTTTTCATCCATGTATATAATCTCCCAAAGATGACCATTAATATCCTGAAAACTACGTCCGTACATCCAGCCATGATCTTGTGGTTCCCTAGATTCTTTGCCACCAGCTTCAAATACGTGCTGCATCATCTCATCTACTTTTTCTCTACTCTCGGTTGACAAAGCTACTATCACTTCTGTATCTTTTGTAGTATCACAAATTTCCTTTTTAGTAAAAGTTTTAAAGAATTTTTCGACCAGCAGCATTACGAAAATATTGTCATTGAT
Source organism: Nitrososphaerota archaeon (assembly GCA_005877345.1). GTDB lineage: Archaea > Thermoproteota > Nitrososphaeria > Nitrososphaerales > Nitrososphaeraceae > TA-21. The sequence continues at coordinate 19,448 of VBPR01000020.1, read as the reverse complement.
TATCATACACGTGGCATTTTCATCAGTAAATTGTGGATTAAATGCAAAACCTAGCTTTTTAAAGAACTCTACTGTTCTACTAAGATCTTTTACCGGTAAGTTAACAAAAATTTGTGTTGTCATTTTATTTCTCCATTTATAGTCTGCAAGAAAATATAAATCTAGTGAACCTTATTTTTATTGAATTATCGATTAAAAATAGATGGTAAAAACTAGTAAAAACTTAGACATACATTAGCTCAGTTATGTAATGCTTATAGTTCTTGTTGTGAATATGCTGTTATGATTTTGGACAAGAGTCACAATGAAAGTAAGGTGGATAAAGACAGCGGAAGTCTGATATGTGACGTTTGTGAACAAACATTCGATACTATGGAATCATTCAAAGAGCATAAAGCGTCAGAAAATAAAGACGAAGGATTAAAATACAAAGGCATAGATTAGATTAGAAATATTTTCGCCTTTCATAGGCCAAAGTCGATTGTTACCAACTTTGTGAAGAGTTTTCTTTAAGATCAATAACAAAAGAAAAGTAAAAACAAACAGAGATGTATTTTGTGCACAATATAAATTAAGTAATCAAAAGTACCTGTCACCTTCGGAACTTGCGTATAGCTGACCTGGTTAGGTATCGCATTGTAATATTTACATTATTGCCTCTAAATTATCATAAATTTTATAAATTTTGGGTTTTGAGCATGATATCCATTAGGTTCTGAATGTTTGGATCCTAGAAATAGATGAATAAATATTGTTAAATGGAAATTAATTTATACTGTCAAATATACCTACTGGAAGATGAACAAGTACACTTTTTTGCCTATAGACCAAAAAATACTCGCCAATATCAGCGTATCAGTCTTAGCAATATTAGTCCTATCACTGACTTCTGGTGTATACGCAGAACAATATGATTTTAAAAACAAATTACCAGGCGATAACCATGGTGATAACACTGCATCGGAAAAAAATTGTAAAAAGTCTGACACCTTAGAAAAGATTTCTATAAAGATAGATGCCGAAAAATGTGAAATGAATAACTTTAAGAATTACAAGAGCTGGGATTTCTATAAATTGGAGGACCCAGAGACTAAGCAGTGTCTCAATCACTTTCATGACCTGGGAGGATCCTTAGTAGATTATGAAGTAGTATATTGTTATGCATATCCTGAAAAATATGATGAAAAAAAGAACTAACTAACAACCTCTGATAGGCAGTATCTTTCTCGGAGGGGATGCCATGCCACTTTTTACTAGGACTTGACATCAAATTTGTGATTCTACTTTGTTTACTATTGGATATCCACATCGGGATTAAGTACTATTTTCTAAACTCCTTTTCCAACCTTCAATTTCAAGATCGAAACCTTTTAGTTGTTCTTGAAATTGTCTTAAGGTTAAACTATCCGGCTTTAGAAAGGTCCACACAGTGGTAGGTCCTTTATTATTTGCCAAAATCCTTACGTAAACATTCCATGTAACATCGCCTACAATGAAAATGTGATCTAATATCAAACTCTCTTTGTCAGGAATACTCTTTATCTTGGCTTCGCCAGCAGGAGTACTACAAGTCCACCAGTCATTATCAACTTTAGATACTGAGGTAATAATGCCACCGCTTTCCCAATTCTTCACATTCTGAAAGAAATCAAAGACGTCTTCAGGAGGCCTATTGCGAGTCATAACCTTAACAATTGCATCAAGTGGATTATCATACTTCACAACAATTTAGTCCTATTGATTTATTTAAATATCCTTTTTGAAATTTCACTCCCTTGAATTGTAATGTTACTTGATTTATCAATAATTTTTGCACAAACAGACCACTAAAGATCTTGCTCGGTATCATTTAAAGTGTATATCGTGTGATTTACAGTCGACATTGTTAGAAACTGTTGGTTGGAAACACTCTGATACTTTCCACCCTCTTTCAGATTTAATAAAAGTAATAGAATGTAAAAAATGAATTATGTTAATTTTCGGTATAATCCATTATTGATAGTCCAAAGATACTCGAAGCTGTTCTAAGCCTATTTCAACGATTATTATTTAGTATGTTGGATGGAAAACCCGATAATTATTTATATTATCTAGGGAATGAAGAGATGAACTTGTCGCTGTCCTTATATCAAAGAATAGGAATTATCATTGGATTTTCCGCAATTTTTCTTATTATTTCATCTAATGTATTAATGAATTATGAACAAAGACTACTAGCTAAGCGAGGAAAGGACAATCCTGGTAAAGGACATGGAAAAAATAAAAAGGGAGATGGAGGAGGCAGTGATCATAAGGGTCATCAGAAGCCTGAAAAGAAGCCTGAAAAGAAGCCTGATCAGAAGGACAATAATATAGAAGAGCAAGTTAAAACAATTGTTTACAAAGGTTTCTCTTTTGACGCTAGCGGGCATAACAATAGCAAGGCTTTTAATTTCGCTGCAGTTGGCGATTTTGGTTGTTCAACAAATACCAAAAAAACTATCAATAACATTGAAGAAAAAGAACCTGAATTAGTGTTACCTTTAGGAGACCTTTCATATCAAACTACTGCAGATTGTTGGTTTGGTACAATGTCGCCACTAAAAGGTAAAATCATGGTTACTTTAGGATTTCATGATGTGAACGATGGAAAATCTAAGATGGATCAATATATTAAAAGCTTTGAAATGGACAAACATTACTATTCTTTTGATTACAGACATGTACATTTTGTTACTATGGCTTCAGAATCTAAATTTGATGTAGGTTCTGCACAGTACAAGTTTATAGATGAAGATTTGAAAAAAGCGTCTGAAAACAAAGACATAGATTGGATAGTAGTAACCACTTATGGGCCATTTTACACATCACCATCAACACATAAAGCAGAAAAAGGTCTTAGAGATATCTATCACCCCCTCTTTGAAAAATATAAAGTCGATTTAGTATTGCAGGCACATAACCACAACTACCAGAGAACATACCCAATATCATATAATTCTGCTGGTGATAGTTCAGAACCTACTGTGACAAATCAACTTACTACAGGTTATAACAGTCACACAGATGGCACCCTTTTCGCAATAGTCGGCACAGGTGGAGAGAGTTTCTATCCGCTTGCTAGTCAAGCACCTTACGTGGCGAGCCAATTTGACAAGTTTGGATTTCTAAATATAGATATCAGCAATGGAAATCCTCACACTAAATTGACTGGAACTTTTTATGATAATAAGGGTGATGAGGTATTAGACCAATTTACAATTGAAAAGGAAATAAAAAGTGGTAAGTAATCAATTTTGCCTGAGTTTACCAAATAGAACTCTACGATGGTTCTACTGGCTCTAATATAGCTCTATGTCTAATCCGATATTTTTCAATTTCGTGAAAAAACTCTTCAAAATTGTTCATATAAAATTCAGTCCCCCTTTTATCCCGTTCTATGAAAATATTTTGTGCAAGACAAATCCAACAAACTCTACCTGTTCCCCATAATGCTTTCAGTAAAGGATCTTTTGGGATAAGGTTACTATTATACAACGCACCGATATGGTCAAACGTGGCCCTTACTCTTTCCACGTCCTGTTGCAGTCCAATCCCTTTTGTTTTCATCTCCTCTAGAACAACAGGATCTCGGAAAATGTCAAGAAATGCATCACCTTTAAATTTTATGAGGTTCTTGCAAAAATACATTTTACCACCAATTTTTATACCTTTCTTATAATGGTGTTTCATATAGATTCTAAATGCCTCATAGACATTCTTTCTGGCTTCTCTTTCCTCGAAGGAATTAACCAACTTGTACACTTCCATAAGTGTTTGGAATTTGCTCTGTTTTCTCGAAGAAATGAGGGTAAAGATGGAAATGGATAAAGCAAGTATAACTCCACCAGCCGTTATCGTCTGAGCATAATCCCTAATTAAAGACCAAAAATCCATTGTTAACTATGTAGTGTCATCTTCATTAATAAATGCGAATAAATTCATTCTTGTAATATTTGGAATGAATCGTAACGTGACACAATAGATATACAGAAAGAAGGGATAGGAAAACATAATCCCTAATCATCTTTCCACTTGAGGTTTTTTAAAGTGGCAAAGGTAGTTAAGTTTATTCTTTTTTCCCTTGTTGGGAACATGCACTGAATGAGGTGATGGTGGGTTAAAAGGTATATTAGATTTGTCTGACAAACTATAATTAATTTTTAGTAAATACCGGTGGGACTAGCAGCGAATGAATAGAGAATCCCACCGGCCAGTGTCTATTTGTGGTAAAGGAGTAATTACATTTACGCTGCTAAACATAAGAACTTGCCTTACCTGAGTTACCTTACTAACAAAGGTATTCTACAGATAAAATGTAAGCGAGTACGATTATAAGAGGGAGAAACAGGTATTGTGCCACCTTAGTTGTGAATAAATTAGAATTTCTAACTCCTATTAGAGAGTATAATCTCGAGCAAACTTAAATTTCATTAAAACTTAAATAATAGTTGTGAAAATAGAAAAAAACTCAAGATATCTGTTAGCGTATTGTACATTAGCTGGATTATTATCATCAATTGTAATATCTGGATCATTATTTAGCTTGGATCTCATTTCAAAAACTCCCTTTGGTACTTTTTTTGCTGTAATAGGTTCTTCTTTAGGATTTTATGATTCCAACACATCGCCTTATGTTGGTCTCTTATTGCATTTTGCTAGCGGTACTGTAGCCGGTAATTTACTTGGCCAAGGAGCACTATTCTGGAATAGATTAGTTCCATTTCGTATCAAACGTGGAACAATTTAGGAATTATAACTGGAATATCACTCTAGTTGATTTTATTTTTGCCCTTGACTGCGTATATTATACAACCAAAATTAGATATGTTCAATTTTTCTGCCCCAAATCAATATGTCTTTGTAATAGCACAACATTTCCAAGGGTTGTACTTAGCTGTAGTAATAGGATCCCTTTTTTTCCATTTGATTTATGGAATAATTTTAGGATTAATTGCCGGTAGGCTCATCGAATTAAAATATTCAGCGGGAAATAATGTTAGATGATGTGTTCTGGTGAGATTGATATCAGTAATTAGTATTCCATATATTTTTTTATTAAATTTGTGTCTCTCATTTCATCGATTTTAGGAAGCATCAAAGTACAAAATCAAGTTGTATCCGGACAGGGACAGGGAAACAATTCAATAATGCAAAAACAGTTGTATCATGGCAGCTACGTCAGATGAATGCAAATCGAAACCTTATAGTAGAAGCAGAGAAGGAAAAAAATAACTATGAGCGAGGAATTTTATGACTAGGGTGCTTTACAGGGCCGATGATTCATATCGATAAAATAATCGGGAATATCAATTCCGATTCGCATCTTAAAGATAGATATCAATACATGTTAAAAAGTGATCATGTTGAGAGAATTGAGATTACTAGACTTGAATCTGAAAGATCTAGAATCAGGAAAGTATCTGATAAAGGCACCGACTTGGTTCTTACCATGATTCCCGGTTCGCATATCAATGACGGTGACGTGCTCCTGTTAACAGAAGAAAAAATGGTGATCGCAAAAAGGGTTTCCGAAAATGTGGCTATAATATCTTTAAAGGAAAATATTTCAGCTGACCAATTATTCGAAACAGCAATCAAGATTGGTCACACTATTGGGAATATGCATAGACCGATAAAGATTGCAAATGGTAAAATATATTTTCCGATCCAAGCTCAATCTGAAATTGAACTGTTTCAGAAGCTATTTTCTAATTTAAGATACAATCTTGATATTAAAAGTGAGAACATAATTTTTGAGCCTCAACCAGGTTATGATGTTCATGGACACTGAAATAAGTAGTGAAGATGTCAGTATATTGCAGATGTCTGATTCTTTTTTTCCAACTGGACTGTATGCAATTTCTAATGGGTTAGAAGCCCTATCTCACGTAAAGAAATTAAAGAGCAAAGATATATCTCAATTCATAGCTGTCTACTTAAAACAAGTGATCGGACCATCTGATTATACTGCATTGGGTAAAGCTTATGAATCATGCAAGAAAGGAGATCTTACTGATCTCCTTAATACCGATGAAAATTTATACTTTATGAGAATAATTGAGGAGACAAGAAGCGCTTCTGTTAGGTCTGGTAACCAATTGCTGAAATGTGTTAGCTATTTCGTAAAGAACAAAAAAATGTTGAAGGATTATCAAAACGGTATAAGTACTGGTAACGCGACAGGAGTATTTCCTGTATCCTTTGGGGTAGCGACCTGGTCGCTTGGTATACCAAAGAATAAAGCTGGATTGATACTATTGTACAGCTTTACTGTAGGCATTATAGGAGCAGCCTTGAGACTTGGAAGACTCCAGCATTTTGACGGTCAGCAAATAATTCATGAGTTAAGACCGGTCATTTTGGAGTCTGTCTTAACGAATATAGACAGACCAATTTCAAGTATGTGGCAATTCGCACCTGGTCTAGATATTTTGCAAATGAAGCATGAAACGATGGTCTCAAAAATGTTTATTACATGAAAATGAGGTAAATTTGATATGTCCTCTAACCGGATTCCTCGCATTGGAATTGGTGGTCCTGTAGGATCAGGTAAGACTATGCTAATAGAGCAGGTTGTTCCTATACTTTCTGCAAAGGGATACAAAGCAGGCATAATTTCAAATGATGTCGTTTCCAAAGAGGATGCAGAAAGGATGAGACGAAATCTTGTAACAGAGAGAGGGCTCATGCCAGAAGATTTAGTAATAGGGGTTGCTACTGGGGGATGTCCTCATACTGCCGTGAGAGAAGATCCATCGATAAATCTTTCTGTAGTAGAGGAAATGGAATTAAAACATGATTATCTAGATCTGATCTTGATTGAGAGTGGTGGCGATAACATAACAACGACTTTTAGTCCAGCTCTGGCTGACTATTTCATCTATATAATTGATGTAACAGGTGGCGACAAGTACCCTAGAAAAAGGGGACTGGGAATAGAGAATTGCGATCTTCTTGTAATAAACAAAATTGATATAGCTCCCTATGTCGGAGCAGATTTAAAGGTAATGGAACACGATGCAAAGATTGTACGAAGTAGCAAACCGACGGTTTTTGTCAACTCCAAAACAGGCCAAGGAGTAGATGCAGTTGTGTTTCATATTATAAGGGATGTTCTTTTTGAGGCTACACCAAAAAGCTTAGTAAAAAACTAAAATGTTAATGGTAAATTGTTTAGACACTATGGAAATAGCCACATGGATAATAGAATAATGGAAACCGCACCGATACTCTTGCTAACCTAGCTTTGGATGCAGATTGACAATGTCCATCGATTTTTATACACCAAGAAATATTCCGCCAGAGATTGAGGTGTACCTCACAGAACCAGAGATTGAAGTTGCCAAGTCGGGAAAGGTCGGTATATTGAAGCTTAAACTAGAAAGGGATCAAGGTACTGGAAAGACTGTTATAAGAGAACAATATTGCCGTGTACCTCTATTCATACAGCGGGCCATTTATTTGGAGGAAACTCTGCCCGCAATGGCCTACGTGTACATCATTTCCCCATCAGGTGGTATATTGGAGGGAGACCGATACCGTATAGATATCAGGCTAAGTACTAATGCTGTTGCTCATGTTACCACACAAGGAGCTACTAGAATCTACAAAATGGAAAAAAATTATGGTACTCAGAAGGTCATTATCAAGGTAGGCAAGGGTAGCTATCTTGAGTATATCCCAGATCAGATAATACCGTTTCGTAATTCTAGATTCTACCAGGAAGTGGAATTGAGTGTCCATGACAATGCCACAATGATCTATTCAGAAACAATCGTTCCAGGTAGGGTGGCAAGTGGTGAAAAATTCGAATATGACATTTGTTACATAAAAACCATTGCAAGGAACCAATCGAGTAAACCCAGGTTTATAGATATAGTAAAGTTAGATCCAAAGAAAGAAGACTTGACAGTTGATGGAATATTAGGAAATTTTGAAGTAGTTGGCACAATATATATTGTTACCAGTGAATCCTATGTGAAAGATCTCCTGTATGAGATTAATGAAAAGATCAAAGAATTTGAGGGCAAAATATCTGGCGGCACATCATTTCTTCCAGCCAGACAGGGAATTATAGTAAGGGTACTAGGTAAAACGGCTGGAGATGTGAAGAATCTCATCTTCGAAGTTGTAAGGATAGCTAGGAATCAAATTATAGGGGCTTCATTCAGTGGGATAAGAAAGGCATGATTAGTAATCAAAACATGTTCACAATAAATGGTAAATTAAAACCTAGAACAGGACTTACCTGAATTAGCAAAGTCTGCTTGATTGCAAGTGCAAGAGTGAAAAGAAATATCCAAGTTCTATAGTTCAGATGTAGAAACAAGTTCCATAACAATTTAAGAAAGATGCCCAAATGCTAAAATTCATAAAATTAATTATCTAAAATATATATAAATAACAATCTTGTATAACAAAAATTTATAGATTTATGCATAAAATTCAAATTCTATTATCTAAAAACAGATTGGATCGTACTTTTGTATAGAAAATAATTTTGAAATTTTCATACTAATATAGTAAAGAACGTCTTAAAATGATATTTATTTAAAATTATTTAGATTAGGGTTTGATTCAATATCCTCAGAATATTCACATAAAATTGCTCTTCTCAATCGTGTCTTTATTGTTACTCGCAATAGTAGCGTATGCGCCACCATTTTTACAAAAGGTACTTGCCGCATCTGACACACATATTGTTGCAGCTGGAGATTGGGGTTGTTCTAGCAATACTGAAAAAACAGTGAATAATGCAAAGAGTATGAATCCTCAATTATTATTGGCACTCGGAGACTACTCTTATGAGAAAACTTCTACGTGCTGGCTTGATCTCATAAAACCAGTAGATTCAATTACAAAAATAAATTTTGGAAATCATGATGATGGGAAGGATAGCCTCGTTAATTCATACCTCACTCATTTCGGACTTTCAAAACCGTATTATTCTTTTGATATTCACAACGTACATGTATTAACCATGGCAACGGAAGAAAAATTCGGTACCGATTCTGAACAATATAGTTTTGTAGTGAACGATCTTAGAAAGGCTGCAAATAATCCAGATATCAAATGGATAATCGTTACTATGCATTATCCATTTTACTCTTCTCCAAACACGTGCAAGGAATCAGACTGTGCAGGAAATAAAGAATCTAGAGAATTATTTCATCCACTGTTTGATAAATACGGAGTGGATCTTGTTCTACAAGGTCACGTGCATAACTACGAGAGAAGTCTTCCTCTAAAATTTAATCAAAAGTCATCATCAGAGCCGATAGTAACAAGTAATACCAAGACAGATTACGAAAATCCTGAAGGTGTAATTTTCGCAATAGTAGGAACTGGTGGAGTTAATTTACATGGTTTGTCAGACTCAGCTCCATTCATGGCATATCAGCAGGATTCAAAATTTGGTATTTTGGACATGCATATTTCTGATGATAAATTAGATGCCAAATTCGTTACTAATGATGGTGCTACACTCGATCATTTTAGTATATCCAAAACGGTAAAGAAGAAAATAATTGAACGCATCAGTGATAATATTGTTACTGATACTAAGTCCAAAGAAGTATCTGATAAAGTAGATACTAAAACCAAACCACTATCAGACAAAGTAGATACTAAAGCCAAACCACTAATAGAAAAAGATGAGAATGGCAAACCAACTATAACCTACAAACTTAACGATAATGCAGCTACTGACACTACAGCTCAACCACTCTCAGATAAAAAAGACACTAAAGCCAAACCACTCTCAGAGCAAAAAGTACAAGAGGATAAACCAACTATAACCTACAAACTTAACGATAATGCAGCTACTGACACCAAGGCCAAAGCAGTATCAGATAAAAAAGACACTAAAGCCAAACCACTCTCAGAGCAAAAAGTACAAGAGGATAAACCAGCTGTAACAAAAGAAATTAGCAAAGACGAACTAACAGATGACAAACCAAAGTCTCTAGATAATGAAAATAAAGCAGACTTATCTTCGTCAGATAAGTCTACAGATGACAAATCTAATGTGAGGGGCTTAATTGGACCGTCAGATAATTCTGAGCCTATTGATAATGATAAGAATGACCATCACGGAGAAAAGAGCACAAGCACAAATGAAAAGGATCCATTCTCTTCTCTGAATTAGTCGGTAACAGAAGATGAAGCTTGATAATTTTTTACTCCTTTTCTTAATCTCTGCTTATAATTTTTACAGACTACCATATCAGATTCTAATGAGAACCTTCATCAAAATTTTATTATGTTTGCCTGGGAGAATATCAACTAGCATGAGTGCCAAATTGACAACGCAATGTTAGGATATAAAAGATCTCAACATCCAGGCCATTTTTTCATGTTCTTCCATTTTATCTGTTAGAAAGTTGGCGGTTCCTTCATCGTTTAGGTCTTGACATTCCTTGACGTTCTTCCTAAGTGTCTTAATTATGGTCTCATGGTCGGACAAAAGGTTCCCTAGCATAGTATCAGCATCAGGATACGAGCCTACTTCTTCCCTTATTTGAGAAGAATTTATGAACTCTTTCAATGTAGCCCTTGTCCTGCCCCCAACAGCTCTTACTCTTTCTGCGACTTCATCAACTGCAGCAGATATTAGTTCATATTGTTCTTCAAAAAACTTGTGCAGATCATTGAATCTAGGATCCTCAACATTCCAATGGTAGTTTCTTGTCTTTGTTAAAAGTACATATTCATCTGCTAAATCGTCATTTAAGATATTCGAAATCTTTTGCAAATTCTCACGGGAAATTCCTGTGTCTATTTTATCTAAAATATTTACTGTCTTTGATTTGGACCTGTTCATACAATTAAATGATCTACATAGTATAAATCGGTTGAGAACTATCCCAATCGTCTATTTAAATAATTGTAGATAATTTGTAATGTACCAGTGACAGTTGAAAATCTTAGCGCCACTTCAATCATTATTTTTCTTATCGGATTACTAGTTTCTACTCTCGTAATTTACGTAGTAACTTTATTTATGAGACAAAGAAGGAGTATGAAATTAGCCCTATTTACTGCAATCATAGGATCGATAGTATATGGAATTACCTATGTTCTGCTAGGAAATGGTTTTCTTTCTGCTGTATTGGGTGGAATAGCATGGCTATTGGCTCTAAAAGCAATTTATCACATGGGGTGGCTAAAAGCCTTGATAGTAGCAGTAGGTATATGGATAATCACTACTGTTATAGGTGTTCTGTTGCCCACCGCAATAGGCCCTGTTTAATAATAATCCAGTGTACATTTTTCAATAAGGAATGGTCGATAAAGCTATTCCATTCTTGTCAATATAAAAATAACAAGCCTGACTAATTGATTTCGATGTTAGTTCAGGAATATTTTCGCCCCCAAATAGTCATAAGGATTATCATGTTAGGAGAAAAATATATATATTGTAATAGACATTACATAATGTCAGGTGATATGCAAAATTGTGGAGAGATCCATGGGGATTTAGAGATAGATTTTTTGAGCAGATAGACAAGGAATTTTCGGAGGCTGAGGACATGCTAAACAGGATGTTCAGAACGGTAAGAGAAACTAGCACTACCACTTCACAGACTTCGCCGTATTTCTACGGATACCAAATCACTATAGGACCTGAGGGAAAACCTCACATAAGAGAGTTTGGTAATATAAGACCTTCTTCGAAGGGACTGATAGAACAAAGTACTGTACGCCAGCCACTCGTAGATACCAGATTCAATGAAAAGGAGAATACAATGGTAATTACAGCAGAGATGCCAGGCATAACTAAAGAAGACGTAAAGGTATCAATGGAAGAAGGGCTGGTAACTATACATGCAGAAAAAGGTAATAAGAAATATCATACAGAGCTTCCTGTAGAAAAAGAATTAGACACTGACTCTACTAAGGCCAGCTACATTAACGGAATATTGGAATTAAAGATACAGTTCAAAAAATCTCCGAAGCCGAAATCAAAAGAAATAAAAGTTGAGTAGCTCTACTAGTCAACTAAATCATTTTTTTCTTTTTTAATTTATTTGGGGATTTTTAAATGGTATTGAATAAGAGTAACCAAGTGTCTGAGTCTGAATTTTCAGGATCCACGTTCTATAATACTAATTCTGAGTTTAGATCGGATCATGAACCATTGTCCCCCGGTTTAGTTAGCTCCATAAGAAAAGGAGTTCGATTAAGACCAATTCCCAGCAGAATTGATTATAATTTTTTTAATTATTGTTCTACCTGCGAATTGAAATATCCAAAACATATATTGCGTTGTAAAGACTGTAATCAGAAAGTTAGAACCAGACCATGGCACCGTTCAAAGATTATTGATCGTAAGAGAATTTAATACGGTGAGATAGTTAAGTTGATATCATGAAAAGACTGATTAAAGGCGTTTTTCTGGATATTGGAAGAGAAATTTCGATAGAGTTGGATGATTCACGTTCTCCAAAGACTGTTCAGGCAATACTTGAAAACCTACCTATTGAAGTTAAAATCAATAGATGGGGAGATGAGCTATATACTGAAAGGACTCAGATTGTTGAGAGGGAAGAAGATGGGAAAAGGCAAGTAAATATATTCGATGTTGCCTATTGGCCGGAAGGCAGTGCATTATGTCTGTTTTATGGACCGACTCCTATTAGTGAAGAAGGAAAAATTCTGGCTTATTCTCCTGTAAATATAGTAGGAAGAATCATTCCTCATAATAATGAAAAAGAGAATGTTTTGGGAAAGATCAAAGCTAGTACAAGAGTAATCTTCAAGTAAATCAAACCCTAGCATTTTTTTGATGTTAAGAATTTTTAACCTGAAGTATCGCTAAAATTTTCCCTATCATTCTATGACCTGTAATATTTGAACTCTAGAGTTTCTTGTGTCAGTAATGTAAATATCTTCTCCTTGATTATTTACCGCAATATCTTCAGGTTTGTGTAGCTGTTGAGGACCTTTGCCATCCGATCCCCAGCTAGACAGATAGTTCCCTGTATTATCAAACATATGAACTTGCGAATTTATTTTATCTACAACGTACACACGATTATTAGTGTCAATTGCGATACCAGGGACAGTTTCAGAGAATTGACCCAAACCTATTCCTAAAGACCCCCACTGTCTAACAAAAGTATCTTTACTATCAAAAACCTGAACTCTATAATTTTTCATGTCAGTCACGTAAATATTGTCATTAGCATCTATTGCAATCCCATGAGGAGTATTAAATTGACCTGGACCTACTCCCTTTGATCCGAGAGTTCCTATAAAAGTACCATTATCATAAAATTTTAGAATCTGGTTAGCATTTGAATCAGTCAAATAGACATTGCCAAGAGAATTTACCGCAATTTGATGTGGGGCCCTCATAAAATCGCGACCCCCAGTGCCATTAAAGCCCCATTTTGTGATGAACATCCCATTAGGATTGAATTTTTGAACTCGATGATTTTTAAGCTCAACTGTGTAAATATATTTCCCTTTAGGGTCAACAGTAACGTCATGCAAACCCAAAAATTCTCCATTACCAGTTCCTTCAGAACCCCAACTAGTAAGAAATGTACCATTTGGTGAGAATTTTTGTATACGTTTGTTCCCAGTATCTCCTACGTAAATGTTACCAGGATTATCAACTGACTACGAGGAAAAGCAAACCGTCCTTTTTCAATGCCTTTCATTCCGAGCTGTTTTATATATTTGAGCTCCGTTTCCTGAGAATATACAGCAGTACAGCAAAAAGGATTTTGATAAATTATTATCCCAAACAATGCTACAATAAGCAAATAAGTTACAGATTTTCTTATACCCGACATTGAAACTATAAAAAATTATGGCATTCAAAAATAAATGTGTATGCAACCTAATGTCTCTATAACATTAGTAATCAGTAGTCCCTAAGATTGTGTGCCTCCATACGGATGTGGATTATCGTAAATTTAATTAAGTCAGCTAAATTGACAATCTGAATTAGGAGTAGTATAGAGAGGCAGATGACACTCTTCACACTTATAATAGAGAAAATCAAAGTCAGAACATAAAGTCATCACATCATGACATCTAGGGCATTCGATTTCGTTTTCAAGATTATTCTCAAACAGTGTTCGTTTAGTATGTTTTTCAAGCAGATATTGTACTGACTTTGAGTAAGATCCGACCCTCATGGTCAATCTACTCTTATTTAGACAATATATTATAAAAGAGCTACAAAATCCAATTCGTGTTAATGACTAATGATTGGATAATGACATTTATCTATTGTCCTTGTATATAACGAATAATTAAGATATCAATAAAAGTGTCATATTCTAATTTTGGAGATTCTTTAAAAGGAGAACTCAATCCGACCTTCATATCGATATTTTTGCTAGTTTTTCATCAGTCATATGGTACAACGCTTAAATACTTGATCAACGTATATATAAGTACTTAAATCGTTATAATGTCAAAGCTAATTACGTGTTCAATTTGTAATATAAAAGAAAGTAAGATGGTTACTGATTTAGTATCCGGTGAGATTGTGTGTAGTAACTGTGGAACAGTCGTGGTAGATGGTATAGAAGAAGATGGTAAAGAATGGAGAAATTTCAATGACCCTGAAACAGATAAGAGTAGAATAGGTATGCCGTATTCTCTCGCAGTGCATGATATGAATTTGTCGACTATGATTGGCAAAACAAACAAGGATTCTACTGGACAATTAATTGATTCAGGAATGCAAGCTAGAATGAATAGACTACGAATATGGGATTCGCGTTCTCTTTTCCGTGATAGCACTTCACGTAATTTTACTACAGCCTTCATGTTATTGGATAAACTGAAGGATAAATTAGGTCTCACACCTTCAGTAGTTGAGAAAACCGCATACACATACAGAAAGGTTCAAGAGGATGGATTAATAAGAGGCAGAACTATAGGCGCTGCTCTTGTTGCATGCCTTTATATATCGTGCAGAGAACTGGGAGTGTCGAGGACAATTGATGAACTTGCTGAAGCAAGTAACATAAGCAGAAAAGCCATCGCAAAAATTTACAGGGATATTGTATTTCACTTAGGAAGAAAAATACCAGAAATAAATTGTTTCCAGTGTATAGAAAAAATTGCAAATAAAATCGATTTGAGTGAAAGGACGACAAGGCAGGCAAGAGATCTTATGAAAAAAGCACTCAAATTAGAATTTTCTGCAGGGAAAGATCCCATGGGATTTGCGGGAGCAGTACTATATGTATCACTCCAAATGGAGGGGAAGACAGTAAGACAGGTTGACATCGCAGATGCTGCGGGAGTTACGGAAGTAACTATTAGAAATCGAGCAATGGATTTAAAAAACCAGCTCCATTTGATTTAACTAGTTTTTTTTAACTGCATGAGAGGAGCCTAAGATAAAAACTACCATTTTACATTATTATCTCGTTATCGTAATATCTGATTCTCTGATGAATGTATTCTGTGATTCAACTTTGGATGATATTAACATCTATTGGTAATATCTGACTATAAAATGCCTGGCTTGAATGGAATGGAGTTCTTAAGAAAGATAAAGGATCAAAATCGCTTCGTAAGAACGATACTAATGACTGCATTTGAAATAGATAATATTCTATTTCAAGAATATACTAAAATGAAAATTATAAATGGATTCCTTCAGAAGCCAATAGGTTTACACGATCTTATTATAGAAGTGAATACCCAGTTGGATTCTTACGAAGTCCAGAAAAAATATCCTTCCTAATGATCAGATTCACATAAAATATCTCCCTTCTAGAAGGAACGTCGACATCAATTATTTTCAGGTATTAATGGGATCTTATTATCCATTGTTGTAATTGGTCCTCCCATCAGCGAACCGTAATAATAGTATTGTAAAAA
>VBPR01000020.1:0-3551 GCA_005877345.1 Nitrososphaerota archaeon | reverse complement strand
TTCTTTTAGGTTGTTATAATGTTCAAATATTATAGACATAAGAATCGGATGCAATTAAGTTATCTTTGAAAAGATACCTTATGAAATATCAATATCAGGATTAAATAAATTTTATTATTATACTGTTATATAGTACCGGTTTCTATCTATGTTTCAAGTTGTTAATAAGGCAAAAACTCCTTATTTCATTTGTTATAACACTAGCCATTACTACAACTTATGTGGCAACTATGTGGTCCGTTCACACAGTAGAAGCAAATAAAACCTCCTAAACTCGGTAATCCACATGATTTCAGACCTGGTCCTCCAATTCCAAGTTGTAGTGCAGATTTCCATCAAGGACCACCAGACGACGACATAAAAGGCTGTCGAGACACACAGGGCTGATCGTTTTAAACTTCGATTGCCCACAATAACTAAATTATAGAGTCCCGCTCAAGATCTAATTTTAAGTTCTTTATCTACTAATTTTCTTAATATTATTCTGTTCCCTCTTTTTCTTTGGATTCGTATCTAGCCGAATTATAAGTTTGTGGCTAACTCCTCAAGACTCCGATCAATCATATCAGAATCTACCTCTATAGTTTTTCTTGACATTTTCTAACTATTTATCTTCTATTGATAATGATCAAATGACTTTTGTTTTTCAGCCCAAAGGGGAATAGCGGCACACTCTTTACATTCCAAATAGACGTCTATCCTATTCTGCTTACTCAAAATTTTATCTAGATGCTTGGCTATTATCCTTCGCTTTCCGCATACACTGCATGTTGATAAATTTCCTACGAGACTCATTTTTTAAATTTGATTGTTATTAATATCGCACACGCGATATAAAGATTTAGTTTTGTTTTTCGACCGTCCTTTGTGTAGTGTCCAATTGTTTGTAGTGTTGAAATATAATAGACATTAGTATCGGTTGAATCAAAACAGGTTTGCAAGCCGTTACTCCAGCAACATTATACAGTCGGGGATAAGACATCATTTCATCAACGCCAAGAGTCATGTTGTCATGTGGCCTAATTTTGCCATACTATTTGTTGGACTCCATATTGATGCCAGTAGCCGTTCTTCTCATGGTCGCATTAGTAGATACCGCTCATTTTTCTTGCCCCTTTTCTTCGTATCCTATATAGGCACCCTTTACTATTACCTTACATACACGACCGAAAACAAATCTATAATCCACATTATTTTTCGTAAGGCATTCATTTTTCTTGCTCCTTTTCTATTATTATTACAAATATAAAAGATTGCTTAGGTGTCATTTGCTTATTCACTTCTTATTCTCCTGTCTCTCCAGTCTCCTCACTCTGCGATCGAGATCTGCAAGATGACATCCAAAGCATTTGAACTCCTCTGTTTCGGTGTTGAGATTGTATAGTTCTTTTACTTCCGAACTGCATACAGGACATTTCATTTCTTATTTACCGTTACCACTATCCACAGGTGCTAAAGGGATCTTATTATCCATTGCTAACATTTTGAGTTGGTAGTTTAGGATTAAGACCATCATGCTTAGACATCGTTTCACGAAGTTTTTGTTGTAGTGTATAAATCATGTAGTAATATATACCCATTAGCACGGCGAAAATAGTTCCAATTATTGCTAAAATGGCTATTACTATAATCAATACCTTTTTTTTGATCCTCATTTGATTTCTTCAAGTGCTAAAGGAATCTTGTTATCCATTGCTAACATTTTGGCCTGTTAGATCCATAACATTAAAACTGCAATCTTTACTATCGCTATTATTACCATTGTTATTACCAACTTCGTTGTGATTATCTCTTTTTGTTGTTCCGGTTGTCGTTGTCTGTAAAACGGTATTATCTGCGCTATTGCTGTCCCTAAACGATATATCATTTTGTGTGCTTCAATCCAAATATCATTATTATCTCTTCACCAGTCCAATACTTACATATTTTATCTGTAGTTGCATTCGGAAATAATTTCTC
The DNA here is from genome assembly GCA_005877345.1 of Nitrososphaerota archaeon. GTDB lineage: Archaea > Thermoproteota > Nitrososphaeria > Nitrososphaerales > Nitrososphaeraceae > TA-21. The sequence goes on along the minus strand of VBPR01000020.1, from coordinate 1,592 downwards.
GACATATTTTATATCCATACATAGATACATCTCTTGCTTATCTGGTAAATATTGTCCCTCTACTTGACCAAATATATGAGTAGTCCAACCGATTATGAGCAGTATTAAAAAGGCCAATAGCAATATACTACTTATCATTTGATTATTCATTTTTTATCAATTCCTGTGAGTTTATCGACTAATATTTTCGGATATTTGTCAATAATACTTTTTGGCAAATTCTTGTTTAAGTTCTAGTGGTATAATTTCACTGTCTGGACTATAGTACCATAATCTCGTTTCTTCATGGTAGAAATTACACATATCTTTAATGACACATATCTTTAATGAATTTTTCCAATTCTTGAGGTGCCAGCGGAATTGTTTTGAAATAATAATTATTATAAAGATTTCCCAATATTGCGAAACCGCTATAACAACCTTGAAGATCCCTTTCCGTTCTTGCTTGCTCAAATTCCTTAGGAGTATCCATATAAGCCGTTGTGTCCCGTTCTAGTGTGTCTGTTTGGTTTATTCCATATGCTACTTGCCAAGCGGTATATATGGATAATCCTATAACTATACTCATTACAGTAAAGGTAATTATGACCGCTCCAATACCAGCATAGTCCTTTTTCGGCTTTTGTTTTGGTTCTAGTTCTGCTTTTAGTTCTGCTAAATTAGTAATTATTTTCGATACTTTGATTAGTTCTTCATAATTAAAATAGAAGGTATCTTCAGTATCTAAATAAGGCTTCATTTCTGATTATTCACTCGCCGGCGTATCTGCCTCTTTTTCTTATTCTTGATCGACCTCTACCGGATTTAGATTTTCCCATTTCTAATCTCCATAAGATGTGATCTGGGATTTTGATGTCAATTATAATGCCATTCGCGTAGTTGCTTATTACTATGATCCTTTGAATTTTTAATTTGCTTCCCTAACTGCTAATGCCCAAGGGTGTTGTAAATAATATTCTTTAGCCCAGGGTATATCTAGTACCTCCCAAGAGATTCCTGAATCTTTAGAACAATAGATTCCTCGATTATTCAAACAATAAAACTCATCTTTGATTTTCGGATTAGATTCAATCATTGAAATTATAGTTCCTTTTGATTCAGGCAAACCATCAGTAGTTGACATCCACCTCTTATCGTTATCATCAAGATCATGTGAACGTCTATATACGAAGGATTCCAGATCTTGTCTATAGTGTGCTTGCCAAGCATTGCCTGCCGCTGATATGATTATGTTTTCAGGATCATCTGAATTTACTGCAATGCCTAAAAGATAGGTGTGCTGTCCTAGTCCTTCATCCAATTTTTTCCAGGAACCTCCATAGTCCTGACTCTCAAAATAGCCGTCACCTGCAGCAGAATAGAGTCTTCGAGGTGCTTTTTTATGAGTCCTTAATGTATGAGTATCATATGGACTATTCTCTATTCGATCTATCCAGGTCTTACCACCATCAAAACTCTTGATTAGTGCTCCTGCCTCTATGGCAGCAAAAAGGTACTCTTTTCTATTTACATCAGGCTCTATCCAACGAACGTGATGAGTTGATGGTCTAGGAGGAAATGACCATGTGGAGTGTGAAGGTAATTTATTAAAT
>VBPR01000242.1:3268-4792 GCA_005877345.1 Nitrososphaerota archaeon | reverse complement strand
ATTGATATTCTATTTTTTTCAGTAGCTATGGGTTCTGTATTCATATTCTTTAAGTTAATGGGATTGACCAGAATAATCTATCAACTGAAAAACAACTATCAATATTCTCTACTTCTTGTCTTATTGATATTTTTATTAGTCATATGGGCATTTCTGCTTCAATCAGGTTTTCAAACATCTGATATAAGATATGTGGCATACTTTGTTCCAATTCTATCTGTAATTATAGTCATCGGAATGAAAATAGGAAAAGAATCACCGTATAATAAATTATTCAGTTACGGGCTCATTGTATTAGCCACATTTTATTTCCTTCGCTTCAATCTGTTCATCTGGAATTATCAAAACCACTTTGGTGGATTTTGGGTGGAACCGAACAAAGGCTCGCTTATTACTTGGGATGATGTCATAATGGGGGCAGCAATTATGGGTGGGTTGATATTACTTGAAATTGGAGGGCAAAAGATCTCTTCTTTCACCACGAGCTATAATTTGCGTAGGTACATAATCTATGCATTTGTAGTATTGCTTTGTATACAGGTAGCCGTCCTATTTAATAGCGGTATAAGGTTGGCTTCTCCACAAAAAATGGATCAATTGCCACCTTCTAAATGGGAGACCAATGTAATTGAGGTGATAGACTATCTAAATAGTGCAGAAAATGGAAATGTTCTTTCCGTACGTGCTCCAGCTATACCATTTTTTACTAACAGAACAAGCCTTGATTTATTCAATCCCCAGACATTTGCATATAATATTTCATCTCTATTATCAATCGAAAATTCCAGTATATTTAAAGAAAAAATTGCTGACATGGGCATAAGATATATAGTGTTACCAAACCCCCAAAATGTTCTATACTATTCGGTTCAAAATCTTATGGCAGGATCGAAATTAGTAGACTTTATCAATACTGATAGTGATTTTGATAAAATTAGATTAGAGAACTTTACCATATACAAATACAACTCTCCATCACGCAAGATAAATCTACTTGACAATGAGCACATTTGGAAACCTCGCAAAGGTGCCACGGTGTCCGAACACGACGGAAATTTGAACATGTCAGTGATTAGTAATCAGACAGATAAAGTAAAGAAGGTTGCATTATTAAACACTCGATTAAATTTAACAGGAAGACCATTATCGCTATCTTTAACTTATGCATCAAACTCTTCCCTAGGAACGGGAACATTTAAAGTAGGAATTGCCGATAGGAAGGAAGATAAAAATACTTTTCAACAGTTTACTAAATAATACTTCTGGAAACCTAACCAATCAAACATTTATAATCCCCAAGAATATAGGCGGGGATAAATCCTTGGAATTTAGAATCTATATATTTACTGATGGACTTGGTAAATATTTTCTAAATTTCAAAAGAATTCACATGGCGTATTCGTAATTCTTTCAATTCATGACAGCTGCAGAAAGATTTGATATCCACTATCCTGACAAAGTCATCTTTGCATAATTTTACATTACTATCAATTTAATTCAAATAAATTATTAATTGACGGTTAT
>VBPR01000242.1:0-3254 GCA_005877345.1 Nitrososphaerota archaeon | reverse complement strand
TGTTTGAGCTTCGGGATAAAGATTTTAATATATAACAAGATAAATTTGTGTTAATCAATCGATCATGATGCGTTATAGAAAAAATTTTTACAATAAATACAAGAACTATATTCTTTTTAATAAAAATATTATAATCGCAGGAGCAGCTGCATTAGTTGTAGGTATCTTTTTTACTCAATTGTATGCCCGACACAGTAACAATAATTTTCTAAATTCCATTTTTACTCTGGCTGTAGAATACGCCATATATATCCCGATATTTGGCCTATTTTTTTATTTTGACAACAAAAGTAGATATATAGATTCTTCGAGTGCGAAAAAAAATTATGCAAATATCAAAAGTGATATAATAAAATTATTTGCCATATTTTCCATATCAGAAATCATATATTCTGCATCAAAAATAACAATACATTTTCAATTAATGCAAATTTCTTATGAACCTTATCAGGGTACAATTATCGGATCCTTAACATCATGGATTATTTTTCTCGTGATCATAAATTTCGGTGCAAAAGTAGTAAAGTTATTTAAGAATAGTAATAACTAAAATTTTACTAAATTTAATCCTGTATCGATTTAATTGTATATATTATATTTTTTAAAGGCACTAAACTCCTTATCATATCTCTTTCATATGCAACGCTACTGTAATTGCTTTTATCCATTACAGATGGCTGTCTATTACTTCATATTCTTTGAAATAATTACTATAAGCCTCATCCGCTATTAATTTGGTTTTTTACCATTTACAGGTATCACTAAATTAGTTATTATTGATGTTAATTTGCGGAGGACAGTCATTTTTGTACCGTGAAGTCATTTGGCGCCAAGTTTTCGAAATAGTAAAGGTTCCTTGTATTGATCGGGGTCTCCTGTAAAGTATCCTTGCGGGCCGCCTTCACAAGGTGTTAATGGTGTAGAGCCCGTCCCTAGAAGGGCTTTCTTTACACCCTCGGGAGACATATTTGGATCTCCAGCTTTAATCAATGCAGCAGCCCCCGCTACAGACGGTGCTGCCATACTAGTTCCACTATCTATTGCGTAGCCACCCTTAAGATACGTAGATAAGATATCGACACCAGGAGCAGCAATAGCTACGGATGGGCCAAAGTTACTGAAATGTGCAAATGAATCATCAGTGACATTGTGTGCTTTCAGAGCAGGGCCGGTTCCGCCACACTTGCCGTCACTGTCCGCAATAGCAGAGACGGTCATTACATCAGGATCACTGGCAGGTGATGTGGTAGAGGCATCATGACCATAGTTTCCTGCTGCGACTACATATGTTACACCTGCCTTAACGGATGCACTTATGGCTCGATTGAGAGCTGGTGAAAGAGGCGTCTCGACACTGATGTTTACAACATCTATCTCATCTGCATGTTGAGTGATGTATTCTATACCTTTTATCATATCAGAAACTTTACATTCACCTGCTTTGTCGCAGACCTTAACTGACCATAACCTCGCCCCAGGTGCGGCGCCAATCACACCTTTTCCATTGTCCTTGGCTGCTGCGATACCTGCAACATGAGTTCCGTGACCATTATCGTCATCCCCAGTTTTCCCACCTGGAATAAAGCTCACGTTTCTGTACACGTTAAGATCAGGATGATTCAAATCTATTCCAGTATCTAAAATGGCTATATCGGCGTCCACACCTTTAGAGAAATTGGATTTAGCATTTCCCTTAAGGTCCTCTGTAGTAAACGTTCTTTTAATACTATCAGGCAATGTTTCCTCCTTCAGAACTGGGGCTGGAGCAGCGATATGTCCTGAACTTAAATCTAATTCTCCGCTTCCCGTATAGTTGGACGAGAGAGTGTTATTTTGATTATAATTAATAAACCTTGAATCTTTAGTGATAGCATTATCGGGTTCTGCCAATATCACTATTGCTTTATAGTCAGTCATATTATAGACATCCACCACTTTTACATGGTATGTTGAAACCACTTGATTGGCTACATCATATATGTTAGTAACAGGTACAAGCGATGGTAGGAGCTCTAGTATCATTTCACCACACGTTGCGCTAGCGGGCAAGAAATGTGGATCTTGAAGTACCTTCTTCTCATCACCCTCAGCTAACAGCATTGCTTTGTAGTCAGGTGTGTTATAGACATTCAGTACTGTAACCTTAAACTTCGATACAGTCTCATTAACAAGAGATGGGAAGTCAGTTGTCGGTATTAGGTCCTTCTTAAGTTCTACCACAGATTGAGTACAAGGAAGTAACTCGTATGGTCTTTGAAACACAGTTCGTTGAACAACGTGTATAGGCACTCCTGTCACACCAGCTCCGCCGCCACCGCCACCAGCTCCGCCGCCACCGACAGACTGTCCATCAGAAGGAGCATTCGCGCCTTGACCCCCTACCGTATAGTACGGTAACACATATGCAATTATGGCCATAAAGACAATTGCAGTTACAATATCTTTATTTTTAATTATTAGAGCTCGGATAAAATTATTGTAATTTATCAATTTTCTAGAACTATTAGAACTGAAATGTCAGTATTTTAAACTTTTGCTATTATTTTACCCAGATTTCATGATTTTTAACAGAAAAATCAAATTCGGATACAGATTTTACTTCAAATAATTTACATTAATTGAAATGTAAGGTAGCCATTTTCTTCCATTTAAACTACGACGAAGCTATCTAGTGATTATTTATATAAATTTTGGCAATAACTGTAGATTTTATAATTATTTTACAGGTCAAATAGAGATATTAAATGATATTTCCTTTTTTTAACTCATTCTGGAATCAAAATTGTACAATCGTACGATATTTTTCGTTTTTCAAAGTTGATTAGTATCCATATGAGAAAAAGAATTTTAAAAAGATATTCTATTATGCGAATAATATTAGCAAAAATAATATCAACAAAATAAATTATACCGTACAAATATCTTCTGGTTGGCTTTTTCTGACATTTTTTTGTTTGACAGCGATAGTTCATATTAAATCTGAAAATGCATCAAATGAAAACAAACCTCCATTATCTGCTGAAAATAATGAAAATCCCTTTTCTTTCCGGTAATAAGAAACTATTTTGAGATTTTTGTAGTTTTAGAACCTATAGTTATCGTGCTGCTATGGAAAACTGTAAAGGACTTTGCTGAACTGGCAAAAGCAAGCAAATTACAAACAGAAGTCAGATTCAGACCTTGGGTTGGTCCCAATGGAGGATTTGAATTATTAAGGGAAGACGGTCAAAAAAAGCAGTATTCTATAACTATGA
>VBPR01000241.1 GCA_005877345.1 Nitrososphaerota archaeon | reverse complement strand
TTCTTCTTCCTCTACTTCTTCTTCCTCTTCTTGCTCAGCATCTTGCAGTTCGTGGGTTTATTCCTTCATTTCTTCCTTTTCAGATTCTTTACTCAAATTATATGCAATAGCAGCGATGGTCTTTTTTTTGTCTATAGATTCAATATGCCTCATTTAGGTGATTGGGTTTTAGATAGGTTAATGCATTTGGTTGTTACTTTCAGCAGAATCTTTATTTTACAAGTAGTTCGGTTGCCTGTCTGTGTAATTCAAATGTAACATTATTGACGCTCCAACGCACTTCGGTCCCAGTTTCCACAAGTTGCAGCTGCTTCGTAGGTGCTCTGCAAGAAAGATAACAAGACATCATCAGGTGAATTGGCGGTACGTACTACATCATAGGGTAACAGATATTCTCCCATCTGCCTATGGTAGAAAGCTTGAGTGGGTTGCGTGTGGTATTCATTGAATCCCGGAGGTTCTGGATACGTGTAAGCGTAGAATACTGGTTTGTCAATAGGCCCACCGCCGGGCCAGAAACCGCAACTACTCACCTCATGCGAATACGCTTCAACTGCCACAAAACGAGCAACGTTTGCTGCTCCTGGGTGGGGTGGTGCCGTACGTCCTGAAAACCGAGTAACGGCCAAATCAAAAGCTCCCCAGAAAAAATGAACTGGACTCACTTTCCCATTAAATCTGCAACGAAATTCAGTAAATACTCTATCGGCCTGTGTCAAAATGCGCCAGAATTTCTGCACATATTCTGGATCATAGGAAGCATGTTTCTCATCGTTTTCAAATGGAATTCTATCTGCAACTTCTACAGGAGTGGTCCAAATTTTTACAGGCATCTCAAAAGAGTTTAAGGCGTCCATTGTTTGTTGATAAAAGTCGGCTACTGAAAGCGATCGCAGATCAATCGTCTTAGCAGGAGCATCAGTCGTTTCAATTATGAGTTTATGATCGATAAAATTGAAATCTATTTGGAGAAGTCGACCATTGTGGTGCATCGTTGACGTTGTGAGTCCGCGAGGCGACACATATAGAGTGGTATTCCACCAATGATTCTGCGTCGGTGTGAGTGCGAGCCGGATTTTTCCGACTATTTGAGTCCACATGTGCAACGTGTCATAGGTGTCTTTCCATTCTGACAGGGGCAGTGCTGGCCATGAATTCACAGTCATTGGTGCCAAGTGCAGAGCCACCGCATGAACGAAACATATGTAACGTAATAACTATTTTTTTTGACAAGAGTCTGGTAAATTATGGCGGTATAAATGATCTTAGCGTCGATAACGTAGCCTGGAAGTTCCAATGCTATAGTTTGGGGAAGACGAAATTTCATGATATTTATCACTAATTATATCTCCAGTTCGCGCTAGATAAACAGAGCTAGGCAGCTAGATTAGTAACCGAATTGGCACACCAAAAATTATTGCATTATTCAGCTTTCACTTGTTAAAGAAAGGATTCTCGATTGGATATTATATCAAGTTTGTGTTAATGAAATAAAAAGAATATGACTTACAGATAAAGAACAGACTTCGTATGATGGTTTGTTAGATGGTTTAAGACTCAGTTTGAAAGGTTACGAAGTTTACAATTTAGTAATACAAGTTTCTAAAGGATCATACTTAGTTTTTTGAATTTGATACTTGTACTAAAATCTTTTTATATAAAATACAAATTACACACGTTACTTTTGAAATATGTTTACATTCATCATGTTCATTATTTCTGTTTCAATAGTCAATATGATTTATGTTCCTGTCATGTTCGTACCCATCGCTTTAGGATCTACAATGACTAGTACGGTGCTAGATAATAAACATGTGAACTATCCTGTTACTTCATCCTCAGTCGGAATTCCGGCTGCTAACTTTAACAAATCAAAGACTCTACGGATTGGAGTAGTTGGTGACATCGATTCCAACCAAGGATTAACAAAACAGTTGGAGATCGCTAATGACTATAATGTTCAGGTATTGATAATACCAGGAGATTTTGAATATACTAATGGAAAGGGTGTATTATCTACTCTGCAATCTCATGGATTTACAAAAGAAAATACAGACATTGTCGTTGGAAATCATGATTCTGAGAAAGATGTCAAAGCGTGGTTAAACGAAAAGGAAACATTTGGAGAAGTTAATTTTGCATTTTCTGGTGATAAACTTGCTTTGTTCAATATAGATGCAAATGTAAAGTTTGATTGTTCAAGCACCCAGTTTGAAACTTTGAAGTCGCAAATTGAATCAAGCGATGCGTGGTACAAGTTCGCTGTAGTTCATCAGCCGTTTGTTACTGTAAAAAGTGTTCATCCTCCTAATGGTGAGTTTAATTGTTATGATCCTATATTCAGAGAAGGAAAAATTGATGGCGTATTACAAGCGCATAACCATAACTATGAGAGGTTCAGCATTAACGGCTTGATGTATGGTGTATTTGGTACGGGAACGCACGACACTGGGTCCAGAATGTATCCATTAGATTCTAATACTTGGCAAGGAAATGTGTGTCTAAAATGCATAACGGGTGAAAATGGAATTACAATTATAGATCTCCATTTTAACAATAAGAATACAAAACAATTTGTTGGATGGTTCATCGGTATGAGACAAGAAATCCTTGACGGGTTCGATTCTATTGTTCCCTAGCGATGAACAAGCCATCATTTAGTAGGGGTAAAAAATTATTTATTAGTGTTAACTTCCATTTCCACACTGAAGAGAATATTCCGTATTTCATAGTATTCTGTAGTTGTTAGCAGAGAGATATACGAAACTGACAAAAGAATAGATACAGTAGAGTATATAATTAAATAAATTTTATAGTATTAGTATGAATCATTCGGTTATTATTCCGGAATTTATACCATATGAAAAAATAAGAAATTTTATTCCAGAGGTTGTTAAAATACAAAAGGGAGATAACGTCAAATGGATAAATGTAAGTAAGGATTTTCATAATTTATATTTTTTTGGACTGGTGGAAGATTTTTCAAAAATTGAAATCGTAGAACAACTACAAATAAGTCCAGGAGAATCAAAAGAATCGACATTTAATTATGACTTTCCACAAATTGACTATATTTGTAAAGAACATACTATGAATGATCTAATAGAACATAACAGCATATCTATATTTGTTCAAAAGTATAGTGATATGAGCAATACTGAAAGATTGAAATGTCTTAGTAAAAGATACAATATTCGACATCAGTATTTGTTACGTCTACTAGATGGAAGAGAATAAAAAATTGGAGAATGAATTAAACGATGTCTAATGAAAAAATAAATGACGTAGATGATACTTATGATAAAGAAAAACTTGGTTTATTTTTTGATCCATATATATTTAATGAATTAAAATCATTTCGCTCCTATGGAATTGAAGTCAATAGACTTATCATTGTATTTTGGGATATTAGTAGTTTCTCAGACCTTACTAATGAGCTTGCCATAGGGAGAAGAAAGGAGGAACTTTTACTTTTTTTAAAAGAATACTATTATGCAGCTTCGCAAATTATCAGCAATAATAATGGAATTTTGGACAAATTTATAGGTGATGGAATTTTTGCTTACTTTGGTATTAAAGATATAAAATTTGAGGACGTTCCTAAAAGAACAGTTCTGGCTGCCATTGAATTAAGGAAAATATTTGATGATATAAAAAATAGGCATCTTGAACTATGGAATAATTTTAAACCTTATACTAATATTGATTTAAAATGCGCTATTCATGTAGGAGATGTTATTTTTGGTTATTGGAATTCCCCTTCAAGAGTACAAATTACAGCGATGGGAAAGAATGTTAACTATTGCAGTAGACTTGAGGGTTATGCGAATAAAAACCAAATTATTATTTCAGAGGAAGTTAATAAGTTAGTTATGGATAAATTTGATACTAATAAATTATATATTCCAAAAAGTGAAAGGATGAAATCATTCAAAGATATTGATCATGTATATGAAATAATACGACCCAAATTTTGACATCTTGTTTTGCTTAATAAAGTTAACAATTTTAATAAATTTGTAATGTAAAATTTTCTTACTAACGAATCTGAAAATATATCTTGATTTTGATTCTATTTTAAAAGAACATCTACTTACTGAGAATCCTAATATCTATATTTG
>VBPR01000235.1 GCA_005877345.1 Nitrososphaerota archaeon | reverse complement strand
TTATAGTAGTAACTGTTGCGAGCATTGCAGCCTTGGGAGTAATAATTTATTTTGCTTTAAAAATAGATTGGGCAAAAATTATCGGTCGCTGGTTTCCATGGACTTTGGATAAAGACCAAGGGAACGAACAATAGAAAACAATAGAAAATAATATATTATTTTTTTCCATCTCAAAAATTGCTAAAGTCATTCCCTATGATTTTTTCAGTATATTTTCCATACACGCAGATTCAGTTTTTTCTATTAGTAGAAATTATTGAATATACTTCCACAAATCAAATGCAGAATCTTCTTAGAATATCATGTATCCAATTTGATTTATAACATAGGATAAAACAATTAACGTGTTATGATATCAAAATTTATTTTAGTTCCAATAGTACTATCAATAGTTGGTGCATAATTTAACAGTATTATGACTAGTAACATGTTTGCAGCAATAGAGCCATTTAAGAATACGGTAAATATTCAAACAGATTCAACACATAATAACGACTGCAATGAAAGCGACACTGGTACAAATAAGGCTGCTTGTATTACTACAGATCAAACAACAACAGAAGAGACGAGCATAAATGGAGAGAAGAACAAAGTGACTTCTGACTAAGATAGATCAACTTCAAAAATGTGATGAAAATGACGCTGGAGATAACAATGCAGAATGTACTAACAGTAGCATAAATTTTCTTGTTCCGATTGATGTTTCCGGTAATAATAATAACGTCAATTATGATATAGATACGAAGCAAATAAACTATGGAGATGACAAACTAAATGGTGATAACAACAGTGTCTGTTTAAATGAATTAAAAAATGCTATTACAGGCTTACCTCTTCTTGGAGACACCAGCGATGTTGGGGTGGATGTTAATACTGAACAAATCAATGATTGCGATGATACTACTGATGCCGACAATATGTTAAAGTGCAATAATATCCTCCCATAGAATAAATATAAAGATAATTCAATTAATTTGTTCATTCTTCTTGCCTAGACGGAAATGTGCAATTCCAAGGAACGTTATCTGAAAGATCATTGCAATAACTACAGATAAAGAAATTCCCTGAATCCCGAATTGTCTTCCAAGAACAATAATAAGTACCATTTGTGTTACTTGATAGATTATAGAAGAAAATAGAACATATCGGGTGAGTTTCATTGCCAAGAACTTTGAGTTAAGTGTGCCTGTTATCATCATTGGAATGATTCCCAGACTCAGTATTCTTATGGAGCTTAGCGAATTTATGTAGTTCGGAAAGAAGGTTTCGAGAATTACGGGTGCAAGAACGAATACCAAAATGGTGATAATTATGGAAAGTGCAATTCCGTATAATCTTATCCTGTTTCTATTCCTTCCACTTGATTCTTCAGGTATTAGATATTGATAAAAGCTGACCGAAATCATACTAAAAAACATCAAGAACTGAAATCCCAATTGATAATAACCCAAAATTGTATATCCATAGATAGGAGCGATAATTAATTTATCAAAATACAGTAACAATGCATTGGAGAGATTGTATGAATATAGATGTAAAGAGAGTTTGAATTCTTTTCTTATTTTATCAAATCTTTTACTAAATTGTGGTATAGTTTTGAAATAAGTAACACTAAATACAAAAAAGGAAATAATGAATCCAACAATAATTCCAGGGATTCCAAAAAAGCTGTATAATATAATTGACAAAACAAGCTGTGATGCCCTTGCACCAATAATGTTGATAGCATATTTTGAATAAAGCTTTCTGCTCAAAAGTTCATAAGAAGACATCATCCAAAAAGCCATTCCCATCACGAATAGTCCGAGTAACCAATTAAAGAGGGAAACAATTATGGCACAAACTGTGGCAGAAATTAGGATCACTTGATTTGCCTGAATATCTATTTGTTTGTGTCCTTGTGGTACCAATGTCGTTACAGCAGTATTAAGACCAAGTAACGAGATGCTGGAAGACAAGGAAGCAATTGCTATTATATAATTTAATTGTCCATACTCATGAACATCCTGTAACGTAGCTAACAATAACCAAAATATTCCTGTAAGTGTTGCACCAACAAAATTTGACGAACGGATTTGAATATCTTGTTTCCTCTCCAATAAGTGAATTATTTAAGGATATTATTTGAATCATTGTAGAATATAATCAATATTCTTTCCATACTCAATCTAAACTTTATTTTTAGTGGTTTTTGAAATCATATTAAACCATGCTCTTGTTTTGCTTTTAATCACAAAACAACTGATTACTGATAGAAATGTATGCAGCAGTTTTTTTTCTTCTTCTAACAATTCAAATGCTGTTCTTCCATTAATAATAATATACTTTAGTAGCTCTGCGTATGGAGGAAAAATGAAAGCGTCGTCACTATTTTCAACGGCAAGATCAAGGGCACTAGTAGTATCCAGTGGAATAATGTCATTACCTTCTCTATTAAGGAAATACAAGATATCTACTTTGGTATCATTTTTTATTTTTGCCTCTTGCAAAATTGAACTGATACTATATTTTGGAGGTCTAACTATCGATTGACCAATGGTATTTATCGTAAAGATTGGCACGTTTAACTTGGCTAATTTGTGCATAAATGCTCTTCCTGTTTTAGAATGAACCAGGCTTCGTACTCTCATACTGCGATCATTGTCATGAGTATTGGAAACGCTAATAGCAGTTTTAAAAGTATGGGAACTAATAGTCATTGGTTTCGGAAAACACAAAGCCTGATTAGGCAACTTTATTATTGTCATATCATCAGATAGAAATGAAAATCCATTTTTCACGCATTTTAAAACAGTAGTAGTTTTTCCGGTATCCGGAGGTGCAGATAAGAGAAATCCAGATTCATTTTTGTCCAGACAAGCAGAATGCAATAGTATAAATCCTCTTGAAATGAAAAGGAATCGTAGCAATGGTTCGACTAGGTTAACATAAAGCACATGTTTGGATTTCGATATTAATTTATTAATAGTCACCTCAATTCCCCGACCAAACTCAATGCTGAACTGTGCACCTGCCGAACCTAAATGTTCCGTATAGAGTATCTTGTCTGAACTTGCAGATCTATCTTGCATTATTTTTCTAGTTAATCTCAATCCTCCTGCTAACGAATCCAAAGTTTTTATAGATAGATCTGAATCCTCAAATTCTTTTGACTTGAAGTATTCCAGCTCATACAGAATTACATCCGATTGAACTTTTATTATGTCATGAATATTATAGTAATACAACTGAATTTAAATAGATATATCAATCTCGAACACTATATTAAAGTTATACCAGGTAGTAAATAGAATAATTTAGCCAAATCAACTAAAATAAATCAAGTAAAGCGAATTTGATCCGGTTCAATATTGTGCTCAGGAACCACGTTCAATAACTTATGTAGTATTTGGTATGTTTATTAACCTGGATTAGCTTTAAAAGGAATCAACCTAATAAAGAGAGAAACAGATTGAATAAACTTCTAGTTCTAATGATTTCAGTAGCGGTAGTTTCATTAGTAAGTTGTCCAACACTCGCCAACGCGGAGATTAAGGTGACTCCCCCATTGAATTGGCAACCAAGTCCTAATAATAATTCGACTACAATGATATGGTATCAAAATTCTACAAAAAGCATCTTTGGAATAAATAAGGCTCCTGACATTCTTAGTTTTCCGTTATTCCTTGCAGGTCCTTTTGTGGCCCAATTTCTTACAGACAAGGGAGTATTAGAATCCACAGATCAAATATCGTTTGGTCATAGCAATTATGGTTATAGGTATCTCCTGAATCTTTCTGCTCCATCAAAACTCCTGAATTCTTTCTCTGGGCTACCACAGATAGGCAGTTTTTTAACTACGATACCTCAGGGTTATGATGTTCCTTATAAAGGGATGTTAATTTTAACGCAGAAACAAGGTAACTTGTATGCAATAATATTTCTGAGCCCAATAGAGAATTTTGATTCTATATTGAAAGATATAAAACCATCAGTGGATTCAATTCAATTCAACTGAATGGTAAATGGCAATCTTTCTAGCTGTCTCTTTTAAAGCTGAGGTATGAACAAGTCTTGATAAGCAAGTCGACATCATTACTCGTAATAAGAACAAGAGGAAGGTCAAATCTTGAACATTTTACTCATTAATTTATTGGAAAATGCGATCACTCAAATTAAATCTCAGGCTCAAACTAAACTACTGGGAGGAAGCTCGATTTCAAGTTCAAATTCTGAGAAGATTAGAGCTCTGGGAAATATTAAGCCGTGTCCGCCGCAATTAATAAACGATAATATAAATCCTAATGCAGAATAAGTGAACCTAGTTCCTTAACTTACTTATGGGAAAGCAAGATATGCATTAAGAGGATTAAGTTGAGAGATTCGAAAAGAGATAAAGTATACGGATGCCTCAATTGTGGACATCAACATTCAGAAACCAAGGGTGAAGTAGGATCAGTCCTTTATTGCAAAGACTGTGATAAATATGAGCAAATAGTGCATATATCTGAAACTGGAATAAGTACTTCCGAGCGCTTAGAAAAAGATGAATTATTTCAATTATTGAGTGATGGTAGATTAAAGATTGCAGATAATAATGACATAAGGAATTAATACTATCGATAAGCCATCGCCTATTAACAAATTCAAAAATAATACTAATAATCATTGAACTCAAACGAGAGTAAAGTAACTTAAATTTTCCCGATGTTTTCGTAATTTTATTTTTAATTCATTTAAATCTTAGAGGATGATTGTTATAGAAAAATTGATCATTATTAAGAAAAATAGTTATGATCCTATGCTAAAAAA
>VBPR01000234.1 GCA_005877345.1 Nitrososphaerota archaeon | reverse complement strand
TAATAGGGTTCTACTTGTAACATTTATACTCACAGTATTATTCTCATTCAATCTTTCCATCCCACAATTAGTCCAACGTTCTGAAGCTTATCCCTCTGCCTATGTGTCAGAAATTGCGGCAAAGAATAATCCATTTTACAAAACACGAGGGGCTGATCAACTCATTTTTGATTATTTTCCCAGTAGTGAAAAGAAACAATCGGATTCGAACATGAACGAAATGGTCAATCAGTTGATGAATAGTTTGGTTCAAGAAAAGGTTGCAAGGCCTGAGATATGTGGAGACGGGCAGGACAACGATGGAAACGGACAGGTTGATGAATATTGTAATCTAAGCAATAATCCCCAAGATAATAAGCAATCTCCTCAAGTAGAACC
>VBPR01000223.1 GCA_005877345.1 Nitrososphaerota archaeon | reverse complement strand
TCAGTTTAACTAGATATTCTGCTATCATTATTCATTCATTTACTTGCTTCTATGTGTTTACATTCTTCATTATCACATACATGTTCTGTCAATCTTCATTCATTATTATCTTCACGTGAAAGTTCTCCAACCAGTGGAAGCGGCTTCATACGACCCTTATTACACACAGGATATTGTCGTAATCCCTCGGGCATTCCAGTTGATGAGATTCATCTATTTAGATCGAGAAGGTGAGCTTTTTTTAAGATGAAAAACTTGAATATATCAGCTTATTTTAATTGTTAATAAGTATGTTGAGTAAGATTATTTAGAATCACAATGTCTGAAGAGCATAGCCTGTTTACATGTGATTGTGGCGCATCCTTCAAAACTGACAAGGAATTACACGAACATAATAAAACTGAACATGAAGAATAAGTTTATTCTTCTTAAAAATAGAAGATTTGTCAAATTACTGCCGACTGGCATCAATGAAAGTTAGGCACACCCAGAGATTCTGAATTAAAATAAAACTAGAACCTCAAGTGCCAGACTATGGTGGTATTCACGGCATTACTTTATATCATTATTTCCACCTCTAGCCAGATACATAAGATATTTGTAAAAGACGGTTAAAAATTATAACAAAAGCGGAAAATCCAAACACGAGTCTGCCACTTCATACTAATCTTTGCCTTCAATCAACGTTAACACCTGCATAATTTTAGCCTCTTTACTTGGTATAGATTTAATATATACAAATAAAAAACTCGCTAAAGCTACAACCTATTAGCTTAGATTCATAGTGAGCTCTATCATGTCATTGAAAATCGTTTTGATTTAGAAAGTGCTCAAAACAAGAGAAATTTGACACATTAGTAGATCCAGAACAGGGAATTAAAAAAATAATTGAAAGTATGGTCAGGCAACCTGTTACAGTGTTCGATAAGAATGGAAAGGCAGAAGTAAAAGATTGAATACCAAAAAATAATAGTAGACGAAATTACTGCTTTAACTCGCCTTCTTTCACTTCGGTCTCGAGACAGTCCTTCAACATTTGCAAGTGCTTCTCTTTATCCTGCTTAATTATATTCCAAACTTCGACAAGTTTGTCTCTATTTTCTTTCCGGGCATCACTGATATACGTGTCCACAGTTGAGTGAAGAAAATTGGCTTCGATACCTAATGCGACTAAAATGTCGTACGTTGAATTATCTAATTTAGTTTTGTCACTTTGTACTCCCATACAATTCTGTTTGCAACAAAGTTAAAAAGAGTTAGAAGGTGTTAAAGTCTATCCGCTTTCCATTTGGTAGAGATTTATTGTAGTGAACACGTGTCAGATATGATATCATAAGACAGACACAAATAATTTTAAATCTAAAACTCTGGGAAGGGTAGGAGGGAATCTTAAAACATTAACCGAGGGGACTAGAGCCGTACGAGATAACGGACGAAAATAGTCCCATCGGCGAAGCTTTGATGGATTTCAATACGCGCGCTAGACATTTGTCAATAAAATATAAAATAATTTTAAACCGTAAGAGGATTAATCTAAATTAAATCCGTATATAATTTGTTGTATATGTATAATACATACGCTAAACGGAGTGTGAGATTACCATGGAAAAGAGATTAGAAAAAAGCCTTAAAATCATGATAGTTGAAGATGATGAAGATATACTGACCCTTTATAGCGATTACTTGTCTAAGAGGGGTTACCACGTTATTGCTCGCTATACAAAAGGAAATAATATTCAGACGGATCTTGAAAGACACTCGCCAGACATCTATCTAATAAACTCCAAGTTACCAGGGAATAAAACTGGAACGGAAGTAGCGACCGAAATCTTGGATATATATCCGTCAGCACCGATCCTATTCATTACTGCTGATTACAGTCAACCTGAGGAAATACAAAAGAATCCTAAATTGCGCGATAAGAAAGTTGATGTACTGCTAAAACCCGTAAAACTAATGGAAATTGAGCATTCAATTTTAAACTTGGTGAATAAATAAAACTAGGATGAATTGATTCCATACAATTCCGAAAAATTTATAAAATTCTAAATTATAGAAAATTGCCGTTTGGAAATGAGTGGTGACCTTTCCAGGCCAAAACAGGAAATTATCGAACGTATCAAATCGATGATTTTCCCATGCATGTATTGCAATAATCAAGCCCCTATGTCTGCGTCAGTAATCGATCTAGAGCATTATGCTACCGGCTACTTTGCAACATTATTTTTTATTTGTCCAAAATGCCATAATAAATTCGCTGTAAAAATTGAAGACTTAGGGAAAGTCAGAAAGCCTTGAAAATTCATTTATGTTTCTTTATAGAGCATAGAGCATGTACTTTATCCATAATTTGATCCACGAATTCTTCATTCGTCAAATAAGTTTCTAAATTCAAAAGCTAAGAATATAGTTTAGTCCTCTAAGAAAAACGCAGTGTAACGTACTGGCACAAAAATTTTATAAATCTCTTATAGGCCTATAAATCTCTTATAGGCCTAGAATGACCTCGTTGGTTATCAAGGAGATGACTGTTCCTCCTCCTCTATTGACTGATGCTTGCACTCAATTAGGTTGTCTCAAGAACTTAGAAAAAATATAAATATCGTTACTCGCTTTATGTTAGTAACATAGGTGAATTGTATGTCGGCAGAACAACAAGTCCCTATAGTAGTTTTAAAGGAAGGTACTACAGAAACAAAAGAAAAGAACGCGCAACACAACAATATAACAGCGGCGAAACTTGTTGCAGAAATAGTACGCTCAAGTCTTGGTCCAAGAGGAATGGATAAAATGTTGGTTGATACTCTTGGAGACGTAACCATGACGGTGCTACTATATTAAAAAACATTGATATTCAGCATCCCGCGGCTAAAATGATGGTAGAGGCTTCAAAGTCAATAGATAATGAGGTTGGTGATGGTACAACTTCATCCGTTGTAGTTGCAGGGTCTCTGTTAGAAAAGGCTGAAGAGCTTATTGATAGAGGTGTTCACCCAACCATTATAGTTGATGGTTACAAGAAATGCTCGTTAAAAGCAAACGATATTTTACGAAGTATAGCAACAAAGGTACGTCCAGATGATACGGATATTTTGACGAAAATCGCAGAAACGTCCATGTTCTCTAAGATGGTTTCAGCAAATTCGGAGCATCTGTCAAACGTTGTAGGGGCCATTCTCGCTGCAGCCGATAGGATTGAAGATAAATTAAGAGTAGATATTGACAATATTAAAGTTGAGAAAAAAGCAGGGGGATCAATTAATGACACCTCTCTAATAGGTGGTGTTATACTAGATAAGGAAGTTGTTCACGGTGGTATGCCCAAGCGGATCGAAGATGCTAAAATCGCATTGATAAATTCCCCACTGGAGATAGAGAAAACTGAATTCGATGCTAAAATTAATATCAGTTCACCAGATCAAATGAAATCCTTTCTGGAGGAAGAAAACAACATACTAAAAAGAATGGTTGACAAGATTGTTTCCAGAAGAGCAAATGTGGTTATATGTCAAAAAGGCATTGATGATTGATGATATCGCTCAGCACTATCTTGCTAAGGCTAACGTTCTAGCAGTACGCAGAGTAAAAGAAAGTAACATGCCTAAATTATCAAGGGCAAGTGGCGCAAGGATAGTAACGAACATTGATGAGCTGTCGGCAGACGACTTTGGTTACTCAAAGCTGGTTGAAGAAAGAAAGGTAGAAGGTGATAAATGGGTATTTATAGAAGGCTGTAAGGACCCAAAGTCTCTTTCAATCCTTATACGTGGAGGATCTCAGAGGGTGGTAGACGAGGCCGAAAGATCGGTACACGATGCTCTGATGTGTGTAAAAGATGTAGTAGAACATCCATACGTAGTTCCAGGAGGCGGAGCTCCAGAGGCACTAGTTTCCCAGAAAATAAGAGAGTGGTCAGGTACGTTACCAGGACGAGAACAACTGGCTGCAGAGAAATTTGCCGATGCTCTGGAATCAATACCCATAACATTGGCTAGAAATGCTGGAATGGATGTAATTGACACTCAGGTACAACTTCGATCGAAAACTTCAAATACAGAAAAGCCAAAGTTCGGCATTGACGTCATAAATGCAAAGATAACAGATGTTACCTCAAAAAATATATACGAACCACTCATGGTTAAGGAAAATGTTATCAATGCTGCAACTGAAACTGCATCTATGATTCTAAGGATTGATAACGTAATTGCTGCTTCTAAAACCAAAGATATGCCAAAACCGGGGACAGTGGGTGGTGCAGGACCGGGTATGCCAGGCGCTGGAATGGAAGACTATTAAAATTCCTTAATCAACTTTTTTCTGATTTAATTTAATTTAATAATAACTGGTTAGTTAAAGATTTGGATGGATATTCGTAAAGTCAAGCGAACGATGGACTTAGCCACACATGATATTAGGGTAAATATCCATATTGGATATAATTAGTGGTTGTGTCTTGTTCATTCAATCAAATCAAATTAATAAGGGCCAGATTTTCCAAATATAAAAAGTACACCAGCGGGATTGGAACCGTAGCGATAAAATAATGCCGCCAGCGAATGTATGATAGTCTGAAGTCCTAACGTCGTTAATTATTGCCAATAAAATATAAAATGATTTTAGTAACCGATTGGAATAATTTTCTAGGTTTTTAGTCGTTCGTTTTCGTTTTGTTCTGTAATCCATCCGGCATGAATAAGTTGCTTTGTTTCTGAGTCTAATTCCTCTTTTGACTGGTTACTTTCCTCATCATCTATCCGTTTCCTGAAGTCTTCAACCCAGTTAAGCATCTCGGCGAGATAATTTCCCTCTACAGATTTAAAGAATGTAGCATCAAAGACTTTTGTATATTCTGGGGGATTTTCCAATCGATCTTCCACCTTTTTCATTGAGAACATATCACGCAGATCTCTTGAAAGCGACTTAAGTGCATGTTTGTCTTTCGCTGTAAGATTAAACTCCATTATCAATTAACCACGACAATAAGTAATAAAACAGTTTAAGTTATAAGAAAAATGAATAAATTATTTGTACCTAAATAGTTCTTACCTACGTTGCGATAATGCTTATCTTCTTTCATAATCTCTTAAATTGTCCTTTGCTAGGTTTTCTAATGTCTTTGCGTGGTTTGCATTTAACCGTGAAAATTCTAATGCATTATCTCTTGTGTGTTGTATTGTTGTTTTCCAAGCCTCAATGCTGGCAAACATGAAGTTGTTTGCTATTCTAGTTGCGGCTATTGTACTATCGGTAATGTTGCTAACTGCTCTTGTATAGTTTTCGGTAAGCCTATTGGGTGACACCCAATACGACCCGTACATATTTTGCACGTTTTCCATGTACGGGACCCATAATGATTGAACCGAATTGATAACCTCTTTTTGCGATTCCAAAAAGTTATCTGCAATATCTTTTGTGGCTTGAATGGATTGTTCTTGATATTCGTTAACGGCCTTCGTAAATTGTGGAACCTGCTTTTTTGCTTCATCTGTTGTCTTATGTACTGAAGATTTAGTTTCGTCTAGAGTGATGTTGATGTTATCCCTAATTTCTTTATTTTTTTCCCTATTTGACGACATGTACCTATTTGCTGCACAAAATATTATTTATTACTTAGATATTATCGATGTACAATTAATTATAAAACAGTTAAAACGTGTGCGGAAATGAAAGCAGAGATAAACAAAGGTCACCAGGTCAAAATATTATATAATTCTATTTTCCATTTCTAACTACTGAACTTTCCAATTTTTTTAATTGCCTGTAAATGCAAATCATGGGTAAATTCTTTTGACATATACTGTTCTTCGTTGAAAAAATGTGAATTTTTTATATGTCGACAAGTCAAACAGTGTTCAGAGGCCATGAGAGAATTTATTCATAATAAGTAACCTTTCAAACTTAGCCTCAGGGCATATGACATTTAATTCTATATTGAAAGGACTGATAATTACAATCTCACTTCTTTCCCTTGAGTCGGGGAAAAATCCTTTCACAAAGTCTTACTGATTCTAAAGACAGTAACAAATTTACCGTATAGTAGACCATATGCATAGGTAGACAGAATGAAGTTTCGGTGTTGTGGATTTGAACTGTATTTGACGTTAATTTCAGGACAAAGATGGAATTGTATTGTAATATGAAATTGTGAAAAGCAATACCGAAAATTTAATATCTTTTATCTACCAGATATTATAATCGAGTTGGAAACATTGGAAGTATTATAAATTATAAAGTTCAATAACTACTATATGAAATATATCGTCCTAATGCTTTCCACTATTATTATGTTATCATTAACGAATATCGGTTTTTCTCAATCTGCAGTAAACTCTACAGCGGGTGATAAGGAAGTAAAGTTAGGTTCGCCTATTCTTCAAAAGGTATCTGATAAAGGAATATATTTAGTATCTATAAAATCCGGACAATCAGCTCTTTCAACAGGATTAAATTTAGACATAGTTTTCCTGAATAAAACATCTCCACAGCTTAATACTCCACCTCCAAACGCTGAATCCAATCTCTCAAGCACAGAATACAAAAAAAGTAGTGGGTTGGTAGTACCTTCTGTAGTTGAAAGAACACTTCCTGTAAAAAGTTACGATATTGTAATAAATTCAAGTGATGGAAAAGAGATCTGGAACAAAACTAATCAACAGCCTCAAGCAGGCCATGGACCTCAAACTATTGTTTTGAAGGATTATGATATCGGAAACGTAACGATAAGTATCAAGAATATAGTTGCGGACCCAGCACTTGTGGATATATTAAACAAACAAAGCGAAAATAGCACTGATATGCAAGCAGGTCTAAATCAACCAAATTCCAAACCTCCAAATGATTCCGTTAAATTTAAAACAAGTATCATAGTCATTTGATATTATTCCTGGTTACTGAAGAGTAATAACTTAACCCTTTACAAAAAATTTTATTATTACCAACTAGTCATTATTCATATTTTACCAATTTTTCCGCCAATGCCGTATTTTGAAATCAAGTCTGGCCAGATACGATACTATAATATATAACCATAATTTTCATACCTAAAGACTTAACTTTAGATAGACTGCTATTATGCGTTGATGTAGACCGAAAACTAATAAACGGGGTACCCTAACACATACATTCGTAAATGACGACAAGCGTAGAATTGAAATATGACAAAAATCATAAAAGCAAAGAAAGAATATTTTTTTTATGTGAAGAATGTTTATGGAGTATGACATCCCTTGACAAATCTCACTCAGTACAAATAATTGGAAAGGGAGGTACTTGTCCACTCTGCTTTCAAGACCAGTTATCAAGTTTTCCACTAAGGCTAAACGATTCTTTTATTTACAGCTACTCTGATGAGAGGGAAATCGAAATAATGTTTGGTCTTGGCAAAAAACTGAAGCCTTAAACAGGCAGGCAGTATGACTTTGATTCTAATTTCCTTTATATTCACCACGATTGTAGATAACCATTATTTGAATCCAATAACACATTTTCAAAACGTCCGGTAAAGTAGTAATGTCCGACCATTTTCTAATCTTAGATTACAAAAAAGTTATTAAAAAAATTACAAGCTTTATTTCAGACGAAGTCAGATCAAGAAAGAAAAACGGCGTAGTTGTCGGACTCAGCGGTGGCCTTGACTCTTCTGTTTGTATCGCATTAGCCTCCAGAGCTATTGAAAATAAAAAGATAATTGGTCTGATGATGCCAGAAAGAGGACTGACGCCGATAACAGATATTCAAAACGCTCGTGCTCTAGCCCAAAAGTTGAAAATTAGGTATAAGGAAATCGATATCGAACGTGGAAAGAAGATTTTATTATACAGGTTACGAAAGGACAAACTTTCTGGAGGAAATTTTTCAGCGAGACTCAGAATGGCTTTACTATATCATTGCGCAGCAGTCAATAATCTTCTGGTACTGGGCACGGCTGACAAGAGTGAATTAATGATAGGCTATTTTACCAAGTTTGGTGACATTGGAGCAGACATACTGCCAATTGGAGAGTTGTATAAGAGCCAGGTCAAATTATTAGGTAAAGAACTACGATTGACGGAACGAATTGTTGAACAACCAAGCAGCCCTAGATTTTGGAAAGGACAATTAGCTGAAAAAGAAATTGGGTTGTCGTATCAGGAGATTGACAAAATATTGGAAGCTTATATACAGAATGAATCGAATGACTGTGAATTAAGCAAGAGAAAAATAAAATTAGTAACTGACATGATAAGAAAATCTCAGCATAAGAAGGAGAAGATACCCATTTGCAATCCCTTTTTATAAACAAATACAGCATTATAACGCATGTATATTTCAAAGAGGGAGTCTTGAAAAAAGAAAGCTAAGCATATTAGTTGAAATTAATCCTCCCTAAGCAAAAAGCAATTGAATCAATCAGATTTCGGCGATATCGAGGGAATGAGCAGGGACGTTGTCATTGTTAAGCGAGGTTACATTCACAAACACTATTACACTATACCCATCTTGAAGACAGAAGGCCGAGACGTTCAAGCTTTGTGGCTGAAGATAAAAGAAGATGATGTAAAAAGCGAGTATGAAAGACAAGTCAAGCCCAATCTTTCTCAATACCTTAAGACATACCTGGTTATTCGGCAAGTTTTCCAGAGCTTAAATTTATACCTCCAAAATACGAAAGACCCAATAGGAAGGCTGCAAGTATTCAGCTGCACGGGACTAAGAAAGGGAAATATGGCTGTGCTCTATGTGAGAGGTTATTTAATAACCAAGATGAGCTCAGTGATCACGTAGCGTCAATCCATTGATGAATATCGCTTTTTGCTCTCCTATGGTTAAATCGACATTCATACCTAACTATATGAACAGTAACGGTTCATAAATTCTGACTAGAAAGTGCTAAACAGGTCCCGGATAAATGCAGTCCGATTCCCTCTGAACCTGCATTAACATCTCCGGTTATTTTTTATTCAAAATTATAACTTTTAAATTCAATGGTCCGGCAGCCCTAACTTTAGCCGGTCCTAGTAACGTTAACACCTGATGTATTAGCACCAGTATTATTATCTCCAGCCATGATATTAGTACCAGTCGTAACGTTAACACCTGATGTATTAGCACCAGTATTATTATCTCCAGCCATGATATTAGTACCAGTCGTAGTAACGTTAACACCTGATGTATTAGCACCAGTATTATTATCTCCAGCCATGATATTAGTACCAGTCGTAACGTTAACACCTGATGTATTAGCACCAGTATTATTATCTCCAGCCATGATATTAGTACCAGTCGTAACGTTAACACCTGATGTATTAGCACCAGTATTAGAGCCAGATGATTGTGCCATGGTTATCGTCGGTTGCAAAGTTAACCACATAGAAAGAAATGCAAATACCAAAGTTATGATTAGCATTCTGGAATTCATTTAATAAACAATGACATTTATTCCTTATAAGTATTATATTCTCGGATAGTGTGCAGTGTAAATCTTCAATAAAGGTTTTACAATGCAAATGTAAATTTGAACCTATTTGACTTTAGTCTGTTTATTTTAAATCAATTTTCTCCTTGCAGGAGGTAGATTGCGATTAAAATTAAATGATTTTACCTCCAATTCTACTATATGTATAAGTTCTTCCTCTCCATTCTATCTTCTTCGAGGATCGTTTAATGGGTAAAATCAACGGTAACATAGTTGCCAAGTAAACCAAAGTTAGAAAAAGTCCTCCCAAAGGGAATAATAACGCGTAATAGGGGAATATTCCGCACATACTAACCAATTTGATTATTACACAACATGTTGTTAATCCAAACGTGAATAAATATAAAACAAAAGTAATCAAATGTAAGTAGTTGATTGTTATGTCCTTAAGTAATTGTGCTTGCATGATTGAAGGAAAGTTGGTAACAACCAAAAGAGTTGGAAGGACTGCTAAAATAAAAATAGCTACAAAATTAACAAAAACCTTTTTTTTCTGATGTAGCATCATAGGACTTATTGTTCTTGCTAATCCGTGCCATAACGTTGAAAGATTTCGAGACCATAATGCCATAATAAAACCATCCATTTGAACCATATTGAGTTTATAGCCTGAATATTTCAACTTCTGCCCGAGTTCCTTATCCTCCTGAATCGCATTTTTGACAGCGGCAAAGGACCCAATTTCTATTAGCACATGTTTCTTTATCATGAAAAAACATCCCATTAAATAAGCAACTTCTGAGTTGGGATCATTAACATGTGATGCATCATCTTGGAATGTAAAGGACATTAACTTCCATAGTGGCATGGATATTTTAGACCAAAAATCTTTCAAAACAAAAAAAGGGTACCCAGTTATTACATCTAACTTGTTTCTTAGCATATGAGATATTGCAAAGAGTATGCAGTTTTTGGCATAGTAACAGTCCGCATCAAGAAATAGAAGCATATTATACCTAGTACTTAAAAGTCCTTTTTGTGATGCCCAAGTTTTGCCTGTCCAATCCTGCGGCTTAGTCCTTAATTCAATAATTTTTAAATTTTGAAATTTAGCCTTGAATTTTTGCTGTATTTTCCTTGCTTTTTGTACTGTGTTATCATTAGAATTATCATCTATCAAAATTACCTCATAATTCGGATAATTTTGATCCAGAATTGATAATAAACATCTTTCTATATTTAGTTCTTCATTCCTTGCAGGAATTATTATTGAAATAGGTGGCAAATTTTTTAGATAATCAGAATGAATGTCCCATTCGTCCTTCTTTTTTGTGTTAGCCAAATATGATTTATACGACAAAGATGTCTTAATGAATATAATCATCCAAGTTATACAAATCCCGAGTGATATTAAAAAAGGTATCATATCGGTAGTCTGTAATAATCTTAATGTGTCGAAGATCAATTTTTCAATTTACCTCAAAACCTATTGACACGTACTCCATCGCTCCGTATAAAGTCGTACAAACCTATCAATATTATTAATCATTAAAAATTTATTAAGTAGTACCTTCTGATAGTAAAAATTTACGGGTTTGTATTATACCTTATTTGCTCTCAAATATCATAACTACGGCGCCTTCATCACCTTTGAATCCCAATTCATTATAAAATGGTATATTTTTTTTGTTACAATACAGAATTATTTTTTTACATTTCGCACGGCAAGTTCCAAAATTCGTAACGTGATTAACAAGCTTTCTGCCTATTCCCTTCCTTTCATATCCACGACGGACAGCAACATCCTCTACATAGCCTACTTTCATACCTTTATTTATAAATTTGAATTCTATTAATAATGTGATGCATCCAATTACCTGATTATTTGATGTGTTAATTGCAACAAAAATTTTATGTAACTTGTTGAGTTTAATTTTCTTTAAAATCTTTATTGCATGTTCTTCAGTAATATTGGGACTAACCAGATTGTCGAGTACTTCTAAAAAACCGTTTCGTAGATCAGATTCGTTAATTTCTCGTACTACTATCATCAAACATTACCAAAATCTATATTATTCATTCGAAGTTTTGTTTGATAAAACATTGTCTGCTAATTGTGAATATGTTATAAATTTGTAATTTTGATTAGTTTTTAAATACTCAATCATTTTCATTTGATCTTCTAAAGCTTCAGTTGGGTCGTGAGGTGGATGAATTGCCAATCTAAATATTCCAAAAGACTCGCCGTCTAGATTGAATAAATGTTTATAAAATTCGTCTTTATTTTCATTGAGCATTTCTCTATTCTTGTCCTTATCCCCATATTTGTCCCAATTCATAACTGGAGAAAGAAGATATTTTTTTTCTGCTTGAATGAATTCTATACTTGATCTGGATTCAGCAATTTTAAAATTGAGAATTTTGAGTGCTTCAATTGTTTCTCTGCTTAAACGCCATGCGGGAGGAATGAATGTGGTAGGGAGCGGAAGCTTTACAGTCTCAATTATTTTAAGACCTATTTGTATTTCACTTTTTTCCTGTTCTTTTGGTTGAGACTCAAAATCTTCTATCACTGTATTAATTTCGTGATATAATCCATGTAATGTTATTTCTACATTCTGTTTTTTTGATAGTGATAATAATTGATTGATAAAAGTTGGATAATTCATTAAATTAAACTTTTGCTGATAAAATGGAACTAGACTAAGATTGTAACTTATATTTTGCCCTTCTAAAATATCGGTGACCTGTTCTAATCTTTCTGTGCAGGATGGATTTACATCATGTATTGTCACAATAGCTATTTTCGTCTCCATATGAAATTTATTTATCTATAAAAACATATAAGCTGATCTAGTTTTTAAAATAAAATTCTTTATCCAAGATCGGTATTGTAAGACAAGTCGGGCATATTCTAAGCTGTGAATTCGGATCTATTTTTCTTCACACATTATACAAGTCGGTCTGTGAGTATCAAAGTCTTCTGACTAATATATTATGTCTGATATAAGAATTGGATTCACAAAAGATATCATTATTTTAAATTAAAAACAAAGACAAAGACTATTCGAAAAAATTGAAGAAGAAAAAGAGGAACATATCAAGAGTTAAAACGATGAAATATCGTTTTGATAGTAGAAGATTTTATGAATTATTAAACTGGTGGGTCCAAAGGAGACCAACGATAACAAACAGGTAAGCCGTTGATACGGGTTTATGTTTATTTTTCGTCAAAAAACTATAAAACAGTTAAAGCCCTATGGTAGGTCAAAATGTGATAAGAAAAAACACATTAACAATTCTATTCAGCAATTTTTGAAATTACTGACGA